>JAFUKS010000187.1 GCA_017473445.1 Lachnospiraceae bacterium | reverse complement strand
TGCCTGTAACGATGCCCGGCATAGCCGACGGCAACAATATGGTACGAATCATATACCATTTATTTGCTCCCATTCCCAACGCTCCGCTGCGGTAGCTCTCCGGTACGGTGCTCAGTGCTTCCTGGGTATTCCGTGTAATCAAAGGCAACACCATAATGCCCAGGGTAAATGCACCTGTAAGCAGGGAGTAACCCAGTCCCAATATTCCATTAAAGAAAATCAACCCAAATAAACCGAAAATAATGGAGGGGATACCGGAAAGTGTCTCAGTGGTAAATTCAATTAAAGAAACCAGTCTGCCCGGCTTGGCATATTCATTTAAATAAATAGCTGTCCCCACACCAATGGGTGTCACCATCAAGAGCGTAATCACAATCATATACAGGGTATTTACAATATTTCCTCCGATACCCACTGTCTGCTTGCGTGCGCTGCCGGCGGTGGTAAGAAACTCACGGTCAATCTGCCCAATTCCCTTCACAAATACATAACCAATAATACCCACCAGCAAAACAACCACCAAAACTGCTGCAAAATAAATTGCAATCCCCAATGTCACTTCACTTATTTTTATCTTATTTTTCTTCAGAGCTTTATCAGTCATTTTCTGCCTTCCCCTTCTTTAATACTTTAGTCAAGCTGATATTAATGACCATAATAAATAAGAATAATACCAATCCGATGGTAAACAATACCTGCCTGTGCACCCCCTCCGCATAGCCCATTTCACTGACAATGGCGGTAGTAAGGAAGCGCACCGAGTGAAAAGGCAACGGCACATTTACCGTACTTCCGGATACCAGTGTAATGGCCATAGCCTCTCCGATAGCCCGTCCCACACCTAATAACACGGCTGTAACAACTCCCGATTTAGCAGCAGGCAGGATGGTTTTGAAAATCGTCTGCATATGAGAAGCCCCCAGAGCCAGGGATGCGGCCTTGACGCTACCGGGCACTGCACAGATAGCGGTCTCAGAAATATTAATTATCGTGGGTAATATCATAATTGCCAGCACAATCACTGCAGAGAGCAGATTTGCTCCACCGGTAAACTGATGGGCCGGGTCATCCCGGAACACAAACAGCTCCAGCCGAAACATGATAGGATTCAATATATATATCCCCAGCAACCCATATACCACAGACGGAATTCCCGCCAGTAGCTCTACCGCAGGCTTTACCAGCTTTGTCAATGGCTTAGGGGCAATCTCAGCCAAAAAAACTGCTGTCAGAAGTCCTAAGGGAACGCCCAATAAAATCGCCAACAAAGTCCCCATTATAGATGTCAGGATTACGTATAAGATACCAAACTGCGGTTCCTTGGCAGTGGGTTTCCAGACCGTTCCAAACAAAATCTCCTTCCACCCCACCTCCCTAATCGCCGGCAGTCCGCTGATTATCATATAGACTGTAATAGAGGCAACAGTTACCACAGCCAACAGGGCACAAATTGCAAATATCATTTGTGCCACTGTCTCTACCATGGCTTTATTCCTTACATTGCTTTTTATAGAAAACTCCTTGTAATGATTCATCCCTTGACTTCCTTATTCTACAGTGATTAAGCCTACAGAAGCGGCAATGTCCTGACCTTCACTACCCAACACAAATGCAAACCACTCCTGTACCAAGGGGTTCTGCTCTGAAATCTCTCCTTTGGTGGCCATTACAAAAGGTCTGCTCAGGAAGTAGTCCCCAGCCTTGACATTATCCACAGTAGCCGCTACTCCTTCCAGTGCCAATGGCACTACGCTATCGTCTACCACATCCATGGAAACATATCCGATTGCCCCGGGAGTAGCACTTACCTTTGCCTTAACAGCACCTGTACTATCCAACTCATTGGCATATGTACATAAATCTTCTACCTCCAATAATTCCTCAAAGGCGCCTCTTGTACCGGATCCTGCCTCACGGCCTACTACAGTAATAGGCATGTCCATGCCGCCTACCTGATTCCAGTTAGTGATGGCCCCCACATAAATATCTATCAGCTGCTGCTTAGTCAAACCTTTCACGCTATTAGTAGGATCCACACAAACAGCAATACCATCAATGGCAACAATATTTTCTACCGCACCATTTGCAATTTCCTTCTCCTTCAGATTACGGGAAGAATTGCCTATATCTGCGGAACCATCCAAAAGTGATTCAATTCCTGCAGATGACCCTACGAACTCTACACTTACTGTCACGTCAGGATATTTCTCCATAAATCCCTCCGCCAGTGCGCTGGCCAGCTTATCCATAGAAGTACTGCCCACCAACTGAACAGAACCTGACAATTCCGTTGCCACCTCCGTATTATTTCCTGCATTAGCATCCATATTACTGTTCGTATTGCTACAGGCAGTGAGTCCTCCTACTGTGAAAATGCATGCTCCTAAAAGAGCTATTACTTTACTACTTTTAATTTTCATTTTACATTCCTCCGACAAATTAGTTTTGTGTCATATCTTTCCTGACCACATATTCAGTTTATCAAAGGAATGTAAAATCCAATATCAGCGTAACCTTTTTTTTGAGTAAGCTTTATGTAAAACTTACCCAACGGTAACCAGGATACCGTCTGCAATGGCCTGTGCCGTAGCATAAAAGTTGGCATCCAGGAAATTATTATCATCATCTGTATTGATAAATCCGATTTCCAATAATACCGCCGGCATGGTGGTACTATTTAACACCACCAGATTAGGACGCTCCTGAATCCCTTGATTAATCCATCCGATAATCTCCAGCTGCTCATTAATATTCATTGCCAGCCGCTCTGCCGCTCCTCCCCTGCTATACACCAGGCTTTCAATTCCGGTATACTGGTTAGGATAGGGACTGGAATTTCTATGAATGGATACAAAATAATCCGCACCGGACTGATTTCCCTCCATTGCTTTTTGATAGGGGGATTCATATATATCCGTGGTACGGGTATAATATACTTCCACCCCATTTGCCTCCAATATTCTGCCCACTTCCAGCACCAGATTTAATGCATCATCTTTCTCCTGTCTTCCCTGGTATGTGGCACCGGGATTCATCCCGCCATGCCCCCCGTCAAGCACTACTAATGCCATAAAAATACCCCGACGCTTTTTTTATAACATATGCGTCGGGGTAATATTATGTGCGCAACATTCTGCCCTATTTTCTCAATATTCAATTATCATGCACATACATTATACAGCAAATTGGCTGTTATATAAATTCGCATAGAATCCACCTGCCGCCAGCAAGGATTCGTGATTGCCCTGTTCAATGATATTACCAGCCTTCATCACCAGGATAATATCCGCCTCCCGGATGGTCGAAAGCCTATGGGCTACAATAAAGCTGGTACGTCCCTCCATCATGGTATGAAAGGCCTTTTGGATACGGATTTCCGTACGGGTATCAATGGAAGAGGTAGCCTCATCCAAAATCAGCATGGGAGGTAAACACAGCATCACTCTGGCAATACATAGCAGCTGTTTCTGACCCTGGGACAAGCTGCCGCCCTCTTCGCCGATGACAGTATCATAGCCCTGGGGTAAGCGTTTGATAAAGCTATGGGCATGCGCAGCCTTAGCCGCTGCTATTACTTCCTCCAAAGCTGCATCCGGATTACCCATGGCAATATTTTCCCGGATGGTCCCCACCTTTAGCCAGGTCTCCTGCAATACCATTCCAAAGGAGGTACGAAGAGACCCTCTGGTAATGTTCCTGATATCCGTACCATCCACCCGGATGCTTCCTTCCTTTACATCATAGAAACGCATCAATAAATTAATGAGCGTAGTTTTACCACAACCTGTAGGACCTACAATGGCTACCCTCTGCCCCGGCTCCACCTTTAGATTCAGGTTTTGGATCAGCTTGCGCTCCGGCACGTAGGAAAAGGATACCTGCTGTAGGTCCACATGTCCCTGCACATCCTCAAGTACTCTTGCATCCTCCGCATCAGGAATCTGAGGTTCCTCTTCAATCAATTCAAAGATACGTCCTGCACAGACCAGTGCATTCTGCAATTCCGTAATGACACCGGAAATCTCGTTAAAGGGCTTGGTATACTGATTGGCGTAGCTGAGGAAGCAAGACAAACGTCCCACGCTGATGCCACCCCCAATAGCCAATAGTGCACCAAAAATACCTACTCCCGCATATACCAGACTGTTAACAAATCTGGTACAGGGATTGGTCAGGGAAGAGAAAAAGATTGCCTTCAAGGAGCACTTTTCCAAACGGTCATTGATTTCCCCAAACTGTTCCTTTACTCTTTCTTCCATTGCAAAGGCTTTCACAACCTTTTGATTGCCCACCATTTCCTCAATCAGTCCTGTCTGCTCTCCTCTGGTCACCGTCTGCTCCTTAAACATGGAATAGGTACGGCTGGCAATAAATTTTGCCACCAGGAAAGAGACGGGGGTGATACACACCACCACAAGTGCAATGGGAACATTGGTTGCCAGCATAAACAGTAAGGTACCTCCAATGGTCAGTACACCGGTAAACAATTGGGTAAATCCCATGAGCAAACCGTCTGCAAAGGTGTCCACATCCGCAATTACACGGCTTACAATGTCTCCGTAGGATTTAGTATCCAAATATTTCAGAGGCAGAATCTCCAGTTTGTGAAAAGCCTCTTTTCGGATATCTCTGATTACATGATAAGTAATATAATTATTACAGGTATTCAAAAGCCACTGGCCCCCTGCCGTAACCACCATAATAATGCCGATTAGTATCAACAGCCTCAGAATCCCGGGCATATCCACATTTCCGTGCTCCACAATCAAATCCACCGCCTCGCCGGTAAGTACCGGTACATACAATGTGGTGGCTACCGTCACTGCTGCCAGTACAACAGAAAAGATAACCGCCCATCGGTATCTTTTGATATATTTCAAAACCTTAAATAAGGTTTCTTTTTGTCCTTTCATTGAACAACCTCCTTTTGTCTCTCTGCTTCTATGAAACTATTTTTCATCCGGATACTGGGAAAAATAAATCTCCTGATAAACCTCACAGCCGGCCAATATTTCCTCATGGGTTCACATACCTGCCACTTCTCCGTCATCCAATACAATAATCAAATCTGCGTGCCGGATGGAAGAAGCCCTTTGGGATACAATAAAGGTGGTTATTTCCCGTCCCAAGCCACGGAGTGCCTGACGCAAACGGGCATCTGTTGCATAATCCAGTGCGGATGCACTATCATCCAAAATCAAAATCTCCGGTTTCTTTACCAGTGCTCTGGCAATGGTAAGACGCTGACGCTGTCCGCCGGATAGGTTTTTGCCACTTTGGGTCACTTCCGCATCCAGCATACCGTCCTTGGCTTCTACTACTTCCTTGGCCTGTGCAATTTCCAGAGCCTGCCACATTTCCTCTTCTGTGGCATCTTCCTTACCCCACTGCAAATTGCTACGTATGGTTCCCTTAAAAAGCACTGCTTTCTGGGGCACTATACCAATACGTGCACGAAGCTCCTGCTCAGAAATCTCCTTTAGATTTTTTCCTTCCAGATAGATATTACCCTCTGTTGCAGGATAAAATCCGGGAATCAGGTTCACCAATGAAGATTTACCGCTGCCGGTACCACCAATAATACCTACTGTATCTCCCTTATTCACAGAGAAATTAAGATTATCCAAGGATTTATCTCCGGCTCCTTCATAAGTCAGAGATACATGGTCAAATATCAGGTAGGGTTTTGACTCGGACCTATCAATGCTTGTTCTTCCCTGCCTATCTGCTATCGTTTCTGTGCCATCCACACCATCTTCCGTCTTTACAGAAGTTGTATTTTCCTGCACCTCCAGTACTGCAGCCACGCGGTCCGCACTGGCCAGAGCTTTGGTAATGGTAATAATTAAGTTAGCCAGTTTAATCAACTCCACCAGAATCTGGGACATATAGTTGATGATGGCAATGACCTCACCCTGGGTCAAATTGCCCACATTTACCTGTACTGCACCGGTATAAATCAACGCAATCAAAGCTGCATTCACCACAATATAGGTCACCGGATTCATGCAGGCACTGATTTTACCCACATACATCTGAAGGTTGGCCAGCGTATTGTTTTCCTCCTGAAAACGCTCTTCCTCTTCTGCTTCTTGATGGAAAGCACGGATGACCCGGACGCCGGTCAGATTTTCTCTGGTAATACCCAGCAGCTTTTCCAGCTTGGTCTGCACCTTTTTATACAAGGGCAGGGACACCAAGAGAATGCCAAACACAATCACTGCCAGTACCGGAATGGCCACCACAAAAATCAATGCACTCTTTACATCAATGGTAAAGGCCATAATCATAGCGCCAAATACGATAATAGGAGAACGCAGGAACAGGCGGAGCACCATATTGACTCCATTCTGCACTTGATTTACATCACTGGTCATCCGGGTAATCAACCGTTCTGTACCCGTTCTGTCTATATTGGTAAAACTCAATGATTGGATATGTGCAAACAAAGCCTGACGCAATTTGGTAGCAAAACCCACTGCTGCCTTTGCCGCAAAGAACTGCGCCGTTACCGCAGAAATCAGACCCACAATCCCCAATGCCAGAAGCACTGCTCCCATTTTCCAGATAAAGAGGGTATCCGGCCCGGAGATACCTCTGTCAATAATCGCTGCCATTACCAGAGGCACCATTAGTTCAAAAAAAGCCTCCAACAGCTTAAATAGGGGTGCCAACACCGTCTCTTTCTTATAATCCTTCAAAAACATCAATAATCTTTTCATATATTACAACCTTTATATTCTTTATTTGCGTACAACTGAACTCTATTGTAATACACTTTTCCGGAAAACTCCACCTTCTTTTCTTTTTTTACTTGCCATTATATCGCATCTATTTTTAAATATCGCTTGCACTCACTTCCTAAATCCGTTATAGTTATACTACATTCTATTTTTCTAATAGAGCTTTTTGCAGTCTACCTGCGGAGGTTCTATGCAATCGGCATCTCGCCGGATTATTTCACTTTTTATTATCATATTTTTAAGGAGGATTTGCCTATGAGCAATGTCACAACCAAATCTT
>JAFUKS010000014.1 GCA_017473445.1 Lachnospiraceae bacterium | reverse complement strand
ATGCATGCGGAAGTATATTTGCCACAGAACATTGTTTGCCAAGGTAAGGAGCTGTCTTTGTAGGGCATATTGCAGGCGTAGACAATGTGCATCGTATAAAAGACACCGTCAATAAACACGACCGAAGGGGCAGGGTTTTAGAAAATCCCCAAGGGTAGCCCTTGCAGCAGAAGGGAGGTGGGGCGGTCCCAAGCAGGGGCAGGATAGGCGGCAGGGGCCCGGGAGAGCAGACAGAAGGTGGCGGGACCATACCGTAAGGCGGGGCATAAAAATAGGGCCGACGGTGCGACCCTAAAAATTTTATTTTATTTTTTGAGCGATGACGTCCCGCATGTCGTGCTTGTCCTTGCCGATGGCAAAGGCAAGTTCTGAGTGAAGTACGTCCTCGGCGATTTTGAAATATCGGTCATCTACGGCAGTGATTTTCTTGCCCTGGGCATCACGCTCTGACTTACGCAGATAAATGCTCTTTAGAACAGATATCACCCGCTCCGGCTCACAGCTGTGTAAAGCCTCTTTGTATCTGGCCTCCCGCTGCTTTTCGTCCGGGATAACCGCTGCGTCAATGTCATTGATACGGTCAATCAAGTCCCAAGCCTGGGTTTCTGTAATGACCGGCCGGATATTCTGATCTACACCTTCTACGGGTACATATAGCTTAGAACCTGCATCCTCCAGAGGAATCAAGAGATAGTAAAGCTTATTCCGATCCGCATTGGGGATGGTCAGCTTGGTGATATCTTCCACCTTACATACACCCTTGTTGGCCTTTACTACATAATCTCCTACTGAATACATTGCTTTTCCTCCTATTCTCTACCTACCATTTTAACATTTGAAAAAAATTTTCGTAAGCAAAATTTGTTTGTAAAAAATAAGTTTTTTCGAATATAGAGGCATATTTTTGCTGTAAAAGGAAATAAAAGGGGGGATTTTGAATTAGCCCAACAACTGAAGGAACGAATCCCGGCGTTGCTTAAATTGCCTATAAAAATCTGCAGATGCATCGTAGGGTGTCAAATAGAAGGTTTGCAACAAAAGCAGATTCAACCGTCGTGCCAGCTCCATATCCTCCAGATTCCCCACACGTTCTTCCAAATCATTTAAGAAATAATGCCAGGTGTTCAGGAATTCATGATTGGCCCGTACATTGTCTACCGCAATCCACTTGTCCACCTTGACCTTGGTATGTATGGCACTCTTGCATTCTCCCTTTTGAAGAAAATATTTAAAATCACCATCTTCATAGACTCTGCCCAGAGGAAAAATACGGCAGATACCGGGACGATGGGGATGGATACTGCAACGGCCCTGCGCATTCAAAAAGCTACATCTGCCTTCCCGTTGTTCTTGCTCTTTCGACTCCTGAGGTATGATGCCGGTGCCCGCTGTCTGTGACACCTGCTCCGTGGTTGTCCTCATCCGCAGATTGGGGAGCGTCAATCCGTCCACCACATGCAGCTCCAGATACTGTCCAAAGAGTTCTTCTATGCTAAATCCTGCACCACAGGTAAGCCGATACATATCCAGGGGGTCCAGCACAATGCTTTCTCCCATACCGGTGCAACAAGCAAAGCAGCCCTTACAGTCATTGCAACCTGCCCTTACCATATCTTTCTCTTCGTATAATCTACCGTCAGATATTTCTTTCAAATCTATGTTTCGTTTCATAATTGCATCTTTCTTTTACTCAAATATTAAGTGCCTGTTTCCCCCTATGCCGGCATATCTTTTCTATCACTTTATCAAATCAGCATATTCTCCCTTGGAGGCCTTCCGCAAATCCGCCGGTGTCAATTCAATCTGAGAACCGATACGTCCGCCGCTGACAATCATAGACGGCAGTTTCTGTGCGGAGCTGTCAATTCGGGTCACATACTGCTTCTTCATGCCAATAGCAGTACAACCCCCACGGATATAGCCGGTGACTGTATTGATATCCTGTACGGGTATCATCTCTACACTTTTCTCCCCTACACTACGGGCAGCCGCTTTTAAATCCAGCTCCTGTGCAATGGGTATCACAAATACAAAATAATTCCTGCTGTTTCCTTTGGTCACCAAGGTCTTATATACCTTTTCGTAAGGTAAGCCCAACATGTCTGCAATCTGCAGACCATCAATGAACTCCTCACACTCATAGGTGTAATGCTTGAATTCGATTTTCATTGTTTCCAAAATGCGCATAGCATTGGTTTTTACTTGCTTTTCTTTTGCCATAATGATATCCCCCTTTCAAAAAAGGCGGACAGCCTGAGCCGTCCGCCTTTATCATATCACTATTTGTAATTCTGTAAAAGAATTATTTTGCTGCCATTTCACTCTTTAACTGAGCGGTCAGAGAAGGCAGAATCTTGTTCAGATCGCCTACAATACCGTAATCAGCTACATCAAAGATAGGAGCTGTCTCATCCTTGTTGATAGCGATGATGATGTCTGCTTCTTCCATACCTGCGATGTGCTGGATTGCACCGGAAATACCGATTGCAAAGTATACATTAGGACGAACGGTCTTACCGGTCTGTCCTACCTGTAAGTCTTTGGACTTCCAGCCTGCATCTACTACTGCACGGGAGCAGCTTACAGTACCGCCGATTACCTCAGCTAAATCCTCTAACAGCTTGAAGTTCTCTGCGCTGCCAACACCACGGCCACCGGATACCAGAATCTTTGCATCCATGATATCTACAGTATCGCTTACAGCCTTAACTACTTCCAGAATCTCCACATACTTGTGGTCAGGAGTAAAGCCGGGATTGAACTCGATTACGTTTGCCTTTGCGCCCTCTACCTTAGGTAACTTCTGCATAACGCCGGGACGTACAGTAGCCATCTGAGGACGGAAATCAGGACAAGCGATGGTTGCGATGGTGTTACCACCAAATGCAGGACGAGTCATTAATAACTGGTTGTGCTTCTGCTCTCTGCCGGGAATGGGGTTGATGGGGAAATCACCAATCTCCAGAACGGTACAGTCAGCGGTCAAACCGGTATGTACTCTTGCGGATACACGGGGACCTAAGTCACGACCGATTGCGGTAGCACCTACCAGGAAGATATCAGGCTTGAATTCCTTGATTACTTCTGCCAGAGCGTGAGCATAAGGCTCAGTTCTGTACTCTTTTAATTCAGGATCGTCGATAACGATAACCTTATCGGCACCATATGCAGCCAGCTCTTCAGCCAGACCCTTAATGTCGCTACCAACTAATACAGCAGTTACTTCGGTGTTCAGATCCTTTGCCAGATCCTTACCTTTACCGATTAACTCGAAAGCAATGCTGTTAATGCAATTATCTACTTGCTGAGCGAAGACATAAACGCCCTTGTATTCTTCTAAGCAATTCTTTGCTTCCATCTCAAATTACCTCCGTTATATTAAATTACGTGCTTCTCTTTTAACTTGCCGATGATGTAATCAACAGACTCTGCTGCATCCAGATTTACTACCTCGCCTGCACCCTTTCTAACCTTATCGGATGCCTTTGCGATCTGGGTAGGTGAACCCTTCAGACCTAAGTTGCTGTCTTCTACATCTACTAAGTTTGCTCTGCCCCATACAGTAATCTCTGCATCACATGCATCGAAGATTCCGCCGGGAGTCATATAACGGGGCTCGTTTAATTCAGCCAGAGCAGTTACCAGACAAGGCATCTGAGCCTTGATTACATGGTATCTGTCATCATACTGACGCTGAACGATTACGCTGTTACCTTCAATCTTGATATCCTGCGCGTAAGAAATTACGGGGATATCCAGATGCTCGGAAATCTGAGGACCTACCTGAGCGGTATCACCATCGATAGCCTGACGTCCGGTAATGATTAAATCATACTCTAAGTTACGGATTGCACCTGCCAGGGTCTGGGAAGTAGCCCAGGTATCTGCGCCACCCAGTACTCTATCGGTAACAAGGATACCCTTGTCAGCACCCATAGCCATAGCCTCACGCAGAACATCCTCTGCCTTAGGCAGACCCATGGTAATAACGGTAACCTCTGCACCGTACTGATCCTTTAATCTCAGTGCTGCTTCCAGACCAGCCTTGTCATCAGGGTTCATAATGGTCAGCATGGCACCTCTATCCAGAGTACCATCGGGATTGAACTTAACGCCGCCCTTGGTATCGGGAACCTGTTTAATACAAACAACGATTTTCATTGTATTTTCACTCCTTATAATTGTTTTATTAATGCATATATTGTTCCAACCAGATAAGCCGCACCTCGAAAATGCTTCGCATTTCCTCGGTCGCGCATTGCGTTGCAACGCGCCTCTTAAACTTTTGTCTCGCTCATCCTTTCTGCAAGCAGAAGGCTGAGCAATCCAAAACTTTAAGCCGTCTTACTTAATAATGTTCGCGGAGATTACCATTCTCTGTACTTCGCTGGTACCTTCGTAAATCTCGGTAATCTTAGCATCACGCATCATACGCTCAACATCATATTCTCTGGTATAACCATAACCACCATGTAACTGAACAGCCTTGGTAGTAACTTCCATAGCAACCTCTGCAGCATACAGCTTAGCCATAGCAGCCTCTAAGGAATATACCTTCTGGGTAGCCTTAGCCATAGCAGCCTTGTAAACCAGCATCTTTGCAGCCTCTACCTTGGTAGCCATGTCTGCAATCTGGAACTGGGTGTTCTGGAATGCTGCGATAGCACGGCCGAACTGCTTTCTTTCCTGTACATAAGCGATGGTAGACTCTAAAGCGCCCTCTGCAATACCCAGTGCCTGTGCAGCGATACCGATACGGCCGCCATCCAGAGTATGCATTGCAATACCAAAGCCCTTACCCTGAGCACCTAACAGGTTTTCCTTAGGGATACGGCAATCGGTGAAAATCAGCTCATAAGTAGCTGAACCACGGATACCCATCTTCTTCTCCTTGGTACCGAAGGTAAATCCGGGAGTACCCTTCTCTACGATAAATGCGGAAATCTCCTTAACCTTCTTGCCACGCTTCTCAATAATACCGGTTACAGCAAAGATAACATAGATATCTGCTTCCTTAACGTTGGTAATGAAAATCTTGGAACCATTCAGTACCCACTCATCGCCGTCTAATACAGCCTTGGTCTGCTGACCCT
>JAFUKS010000186.1 GCA_017473445.1 Lachnospiraceae bacterium | reverse complement strand
TTACTTTGTATTGAATACATCTACCAACCGGGTAATTGAACAGATTCCTTGGAAACATGGTTTTGTGGTATCTCCCTGTGGAAGTATTACACATAAGCAGTGTATCTCGGGATGTCAGAATGTGCTTGAACAACTGGATGAAAGCACTGTTCAAAAGCTATGTGGGATTTATGATGAAAATGCAGTAAGTGATACCGAAGCAATGATAAAGGAGCTATTAGGCGTATGCCCCAAATGTAGTAACCAAATGGTGCTGAATAATTTTTACCATGAAAAATATAATGAAGCCGGATATTTGGAAAAATGGGGGCTATATACCAAGTGGCTACAAGGGAGTTTGAATCGTAAACTACTGATTTTGGAATTAGGAGCAGAGTTCGACTGTCCATCCGTAATGAGATGGCCCTTTGAGAAGATTGCATTTTATAATCAGAAAGCGACCCTTGTGAGAGTAAATGAGAGATTGTTTCAATTAACGGAGGAACTAAAAGAAAAAGGTGTAGCAATTCCCCAGAATGCAATTGAATGGTTACAAATGTTATGATAAACTAGAATAGATTATCGAAAGAGAAAGTAGAGGTCAGCGTATGTCTTCACAAGAGGAATATCTGGATCAATTATTAAAGGGTATGAGTATGGCGGGCGACGAAATGGAGGTTCCCGTAGTGGAACCGGATAGTAAGCCCAATAAAGTATTCGTGGACAATGAACTTTCTATAGAGGGTGTTTCTCCTCGGGAGCCTGAAGAAGCAGACATGTCTGAGGATTTAAGCAGCATTATGGAAGAATTGCTGAAGAAGGAAAGTGAGCCTGAGGATGATTCTTACTTTATGTCACCGGAAGAAATCGAGGCGACACTTCGCCAGTACAGGGATTCTGCGGCGGAGCCTGCATTTGCACAGGAAGAATTGACGCAACAGGATATATTTACCCTTTTAGAGCAGGACGGAGAAGCTGAAAGCCAAGAAATACAGGAGCTTTTACAGAAGGATGAAAATAATGAGGTCATAAGTGAGGACCTTTTGAATCTTTTGGGAGATATCCCCCAGGAGCCCATGACGCTGGAGGATTTGGATGTAATGGCTTTGGATGCTGCACCGGAAATTTCCGAAAAACAGCAAAAAGCAGCGCAGAAAAATGCAATCAGAGACCAGCGGAATGCTTTGAAACGTGAGAAAAGAGAACAAAAGCGTCAGGAGCGTTTGGCTCGTAGAGAAGAGAAAAGTTATCAGAAGAAAACCGGTAAAAATAAACTATCCGGCAAAGAAAAGAGAGATGTAAGCAGTGGCGAAGAAGAGTTTATGTTTCAAGCGGCTACTGTGGAGTCCAATGATTTGTTCGGATTGTTAGAGCCTGATTCTATGGAGCAGATTCAGACTTTGGATGAATCCTTGTTTGCAGAGGTTTCCCAGGAGAGTATTCCTGTTATGGCAGTGGAAGAGGAGCAGGCAGATGACCAGATGGCTGCCGATGCATTGTTCCAGGAGCTGACCACGGATCAGTCCATGATGGATTTATTTTCCATGGCTGAAGACGATGTATTGGTGGCCGGAAATGATGAAGGAAGAGCTGCCAATACCTATAATGTGGTGAATCAGGAAAAGGCGCCGAGAAAAAGCATTTTTAGTAGATTCTGGGATTTCTTGACAGAAGAAGATGAGGAAGAAACAGATTCCAGAGGAAATGAAGATGTTTCTATGTCTAATGAGAATCAGACCATTTTGAAGGAAATGGATGCTGAAGGCAAAAAGAAAAAGAAGAAAAAAGGTGAGGTGCCCCAGGAAGAGGGTAAAGAGGAGGAAAAAGAATCCAAGAAACCTAAAAAGGAGAAAAAACCGAAAAAACAGAAACCTCCGAAGCTTTTGGAACCGCCCGGCAAGAAGTTGTCGGCTAAGAAAGTATCAGGAGTAGCGGCGCTTGGCATATCTGCCTGTGTGATTATCTTGGTTATTGCCAGTGTTTTGGTGGAGTATTCCTCTAAGAGAGAAGCCCGGGCAGCATATTATGCACAGGATTATCAGACCTGTTACCAGAATTTATTCGGAAAGGATTTAAACGAAAGTGAACAGGTAATGTTTCACCGTTCAGAGATGATTTTGAAAATCCGTTTATGGATTCGAGAGTATGAGATTCTGGCGGGAGAAGGCGCAGAGTTGGAAGCATTGGATAGTTTGATTCAGTCCGTACATGAGTATCCCGCTTTGTTTGATTATTCCAGTCAATGGAATGCGGGCTCGGATGTGGAAGCTGTTTATAAAGAATTGGTAAGTATTTTGAATGGCAAATACCATTTGACAGAGGAGCAGGCGCAGGCGATTGCAAATATTAAGAGTGATGTGGAATATACCAGAGCGGTAACTGCCATAGTAGAAGGCTACAGCTACGAACAATGGAAAGAACAGAATGCTGCGGGGCAGACCAAACCACAGCAGGATGCACCGGCCCTGAAGCTTCCCGAAGAGGAGGAACTGGGCAAGGACATTCATTTTATTGATAATATAGGCTAGAGAGGATAGAGCATGATTGCAATTATCGATTATGACGCAGGAAATATAAAAAGTGTGGAGAAAGCATTGCTTTTGCTTGGAGAAGAGGTAAAAATTACACGGAATGCGGAGGAGATTTTATCTGCGGATGGCGTGATTTTGCCCGGCGTAGGGGCTTTTGGCGATGCTATGGAAAAACTCCATGCTTATGGATTGGTGGAAGTGATTAAGGAAGCTGTACGTAGACAGATTCCCTTCTTGGGCATTTGTTTGGGACTACAGTTGCTATTTGAAAGCAGTGAAGAAGCACCGGGAGTACAAGGCTTAGGTGTTTTGCCCGGTAAGATTTTGAGAATTCCTGCGGCAGAGGGATTAAAGATTCCTCATATTGGCTGGAATAATTTAAAGTTTCCTCACCAGGGCCGTTTGTTCCGTGGATTGCAGGAGGATTCTTTTGTATACTTCGTGCACTCCTATTATCTGGAGGCCGGAGAGGAGTCAATGGTTATGGCGACCACGGAATATGGTACTTTGATTCATGCTTCGGTGGAAAAAGGAAATGTATTCGCTTGCCAATTCCATCCGGAGAAGAGTTCCAATGTAGGTTTACAGATTCTTAGAAATTTTGTGCAGATTACAAAGAATTAGGCAGGAGGAGACGAAGATGCATACAAAGAGAATTATCCCCTGCCTGGATGTAAAAGATGGCAGAGTAGTAAAAGGTGTTAATTTTGTAAATTTCAGGGATGCAGGTGATCCGGCAGAGGTAGCTGCGGCTTATGATCAGGCGGGTGCAGATGAGGTTGTTTTTTTGGATATTACTGCTTCTGCAGATAGTCGTGCGACCCAATTGGAATGGGTGCGTCAGGTGGCAAGCAAGGTATTTATTCCCTTTACAGTAGGCGGCGGTATTCGTACCGTCGAAGATTTTAAGGCTATTTTGAGAGAAGGCGCAGATAAGATTTCTATTAATTCCGCAGCTATTATGAATCCTCAGCTGATTAGTGATGCGGCAGATAAATTCGGCAGTCAGTGTGTGGTAGTAGCCATTGATGCCAAGAAGCGGGAAGATGGCTCAGGTTGGAATATTTATAAAAACGGTGGTCGTGTGGACATGGGCATGGACGCGGTGGAATGGGCTATTAAGGCGGAAAAGATGGGAGCGGGAGAAATCCTGTTGACCAGTATGGACGGAGACGGTACCAAGGCCGGCTATGATATTGCCTTGACCAAGGCTATTGCAGAAAGTGTCAGCATTCCCGTTATTGCCTCCGGTGGTGCCGGTAAGCTGGAGCATTTTTATGAAGCGTTAACAGAAGCTAAGGCAGAAGCGGTATTAGCTGCTTCTCTGTTCCATTACAAGGAGCTGGAAATCAACCAGGTAAAAGAATATCTGAGAGAGAAAGGCGTCAGTGTACGCTTATAGATGAGGAAGATAGAAGATGGCAGCGATAGAGAACGATTGGTTGGAAGTACTCTCGGAGGAATTTAAAAAGCCCTATTATAGAGAGCTATATGAGTTTGTAAAAAAAGAGTACAATACTACCCGGATATTTCCACCTTCAGATGAAATTTTTACAGCATTTAATTTGACCCCATTAAAGGAGGTTAAGGTGGTTATTATAGGGCAGGACCCTTATCATAATGACGGACAGGCCCACGGACTTTGCTTTTCTGTGAAACCTCAGGTGGAAATTCCGCCTTCCCTGGTAAATATTTATAAAGAATTACAGGATGATTTGGGATGCTACATCCCTAATAACGGATATCTGGTGAAATGGGCAAAGCAGGGTGTGCTGATGCTGAATACGGTGTTGACCGTCCGGGCGCATCAGGCCAACTCCCATCATGGAAGAGGTTGGGAGGAATTTACCGATGCAGCAATCCGTGCACTGAATGCACAGGATAGACCCATGGTATTTATTCTTTGGGGCAGACCGGCACAGATGAAAAAGTCTATGCTGAACAATCCCAAGCATTTAATACTGGAAGCACCTCATCCCAGCCCCTTATCGGCATATAGAGGTTTTTTTGGCAGTAAACCTTTTAGTAAAACCAATGCTTTTTTGGAACAGAATGGATTGCAGCCCATTGACTGGCAGGTAGTGAACATGGACTGAGAGCCTTAGCTCTCAGTCTTTTTTGTTTCGCATTTTTCTTGACATATTCCCGCAAAAGACTTATAGTGGTTCTGTAAAGTACCACTAGAAAGGAGCCGCTGCTATGGAAGATATTTATTTAATTGATAAACTGCTTATTTTCGGTCTTGGCCGCCAAGAGTCTGCAATCTATGTCTGCTTATTGAAACATGGAGCCCTAACCGGCTATGAAGTATCCAAAATTACCGGTATTTCGCGTTCCAATGTATATAATTCCTTAGCAGCCTTGGTTGAACACGGTGCGGCTTATGTAATGGAAGGTTCTTCCAGTAAATATGTGTCAGTGCCTTTGTCGGAGTTTTGTGATAACCACATTCGCTATCTGTCCATGCTAAAGGAGATTTTGGTATTAAATAGTCCCCAACAGCAGCAGGAGGATGCCGGTTATCTGACCATAGAGGGCAGTATCCATATTCGAAATAAGGTACATCATATGCTGCAAGGGGCTCAGCAGCGAATTTATTTTTCGGCTTCTCCCGAATGCTTGCAGGAATTTCAGGTAGAAATGGGCATGCTTTTACAAAAAGGAATTAAGGTAGTAGTGTTGTCCCAGGAAAAACCGAAATTTTCTTCCTTGACCGATGAGGAAAAAAGCAATATTATCTACTATGAGCATATGCCCCAGGAGGAGCAGGAAAGTGTTCTTTGGAATCGTAAGGAGCAGTTACAGCTGATTGTAGATTCCCGGTATGTACTTACCGGTACCTATAGGGGACAACAGGAGGATACCTGTTTATACAGTGCCCAGCAGAATTTTGTCAGTGCCATCAAGGAAGGCATGCGTAATGAGATGAAGCTGATTGAACTGATGAAAAAAGAATGAGGAGATAGATATGGAAAAGAAAGCATTTGTAACAAAGGAAATGATTGAGGAGATTGTAAAGACTTATCCGACACCCTTTCACATTTACGATGAAAAAGGGATTCGGGAAAATGCCCGGGCTTTGAAGGAGGCTTTTGCATGGAACAAAGGATATAAGGAATATTTTGCGGTTAAGGCTACGCCTAATCCTTATTTAATTAACATCTTGAGAGAGTATGGCTGCGGTACCGATTGTTCTTCCCTGACTGAGCTGATGCTTAGCGATGCCATGGGACTTTCCGGAGAGGATATTATGTTTTCCTCCAATGAGACCCCTGCCCATGAGTTTGAATATGCAGCAAAGCTGGGTGCTACTATCAATCTGGATGATTTTACCCATATTGAATTTTTGGAGAAGACCATTGGTTATCTGCCCAAGACCTTAAGCTGTCGTTACAATCCCGGCGGATTATTCTCCATCAGTAATAATATTATGGATAACCCCGGAGATGCCAAATACGGATTTACCACTGAGCAGCTTTTTGAAGGCTACAAAATCATGAAGACAAAGGGAGTGGAGCATTTCGGCATCCATGCATTTCTTGCCAGCAATACTGTAACCAATGAGTATTATCCTACTTTGGCACGTACCCTGTTCCAGCTGGCTGTAAAGCTGAAGGAGGAGACCGGTGCCCATATTAAGTTTATTAATTTATCCGGTGGTATCGGTATTCCTTATCGTCCGGACCAGGAGCCCAATGATATCCGAGTAATCGGTGAGGGTGTCCGCCAGGCATATGAGGAGATTCTGGTGCCTGCAGGAATGGATGATGTGGCGATTTATACCGAGCTGGGACGCTTTATGATGGCGCCTTATGGACATTTGGTGACTCAGGTCATTCATGAGAAGCATACCCACAAGGAGTATAAGGGTGTGGATGCCTGTGCGGTAAACCTGATGCGTCCTGCTATGTATGGAGCATATCATCACATTACTGTACTGGGTAAGGAGAATGCACCCTGTGACCATAAATATGATGTGGTAGGTTCCTTGTGTGAAAATAATGATAAATTTGCCATCGACAGAATGCTTCCTGAACTGGAAATCGGTGATTACCTTGCTATCCATGATACGGGAGCACATGGTTTTGCCATGGGCTACAACTACAATGGTAAGCTGAAATCTGCGGAGCTGCTCTTAAAGGAGGATGGTAGCGTACAGCTGATTCGTAGAGCAGAGACTCCTAAGGATTATTTTGCTACCTTTGATGGTCTGGATATTTATGAAAAATTAGATTTTAATGCCTAGTATGAAATAAACAGAGGCTTGGTCTGTGAAAGAGAAGGGGCAGATATGCCCATGTGAATGTACAAGAAAGGTTTGATATGAGATATCCTAAGTCATTATCCCCAAAGGGTACCATCGGATTTGTGGCACCGGCCTTTGGCTGCAATGTGGAGCCCTATAAAAGTGCCTTTGAAAATGCACAGAAAATGTTTCAAAGTCGTGGCTATCAAGTGGAAGTGGGCCCCAACTGTTATGAAGGCAGTGGTATTGGCATCAGCAATACACCGGAAAAGTGTGCCGCAGAGTTAACGGAATATTATGCCAATGACCGTAGCGATTGTCTGATTTCCTGCGGTGGCGGTGAGCTTATGTGTGAGACCATCAGCTATGTGGATTTTGAAAGGATAAAAGCTGTGGAGCCTAAGTGGTATATGGGATATTCTGATAATACAAATATGACCTATGTCCTGGCTACCATGTGTGATACTGCGTCCATCTATGGTCCTTGTGCAGCGGCCTTTGGTATGGAACCTTTACATCCCGCATTGGAGGATGCGTTGGGTTTGCTGACCGGTTCGGTCAAAATAGTGCAGGGATATGATAAATGGGAAGAAGAGTCTCTAAAGACACCGGATATGCCGCTGGTACCCTATAACGTGACCAGAGACCGTGTCATTCGTAGTTTTGTGGGAAAGGAACTTATAAGTGATAATCGTAAACTAACCTTCCAAGGCAGACTCTTGGGTGGCTGTTTGGACTGTTTGGTAAATCTCTTGGGCACCCGTTTTGACCATACGAAGGAATTTCTGGTGAAATACAAGGAGGACGGTATCATCTGGTTTCTGGAGTCCTGCGACCTGAATGTGATGAGTATCCGCCGTGCCCTGTGGCAGATGGAAGAGGCGGGGTGGCTTCAGTATGTGAAGGGCTTTCTTATCGGTCGTCCCCTACATTTCGGAGAAGAGATAATGGGGCTGGATCAGTACAGTGCTATTTTGGAAGTGGCAGGCCGCAAGGGTGTGCCTGTGATTATGGATGTGGACCTGGGACATTTGCCGCCTATGATGCCAGTTATTGTAGGCAGTCTGGCTACGGTCACTGTAGAGGGTAATGAAATCTCCCTCTTAATGGAGCAGAAATAGCAGGATTTAAAGAGTTTTTAGAAAAGTAGAAAAAATTCAAAAAAATCCTTGTCATTTTGAAATGACTGTGATAGAATAAATTTCGTTGCAGGAGTAATCCTCGCGGATGCCGGCGTGGCGGAATGGCAGACGCAGTAGACTCAAAATCTACCGGGGGCGACCTCGTGCCGGTTCGAGTCCGGCTGCCGGCAGTAGAAAAGGTAACTGATTTCAGTTACCTTTTTTCATTATTAGCCCAAGTGGCAGAGCATAGTCAAAAGTTAAATAACATGGCATAAAGTAAGGTGTAAAGTTTATGAAGAGGACTTTGCACCTTTTTGTATAGTACTTATTTTTCATAGATATTGTATTAAGGAGAGGATATGATATAAGGGGGCTTAAGTGTACAGCGTTATTAAGAAAAGGATTGGCGATGATATGAACGATATCGAAATATTGAATGGAAAATTGAAAAAAGAATTTGATGAGAATAAAAACTATTTCACACTTGAGCGATATGTTATGTCGGAACTATTGAGCCCTATTGAAGATTATTTTAATGCTATTAACATAATAGAAAGAAATAGTAATTTAATTGAAGGGCTAAACCTGTATTACATTGCGGCATATTTATCAGTAGAGTTGAGACTTGAATCCAATGTTTTTCTGGAGAAACTAAATAGTATGATTGATATGGTTAAGGATGAAGACAAAGCAATCATTCACTATCTTAATACGTATTTCATATCTTGTTCTGTGGAAAATTGGAGAACTAGTGAAAGCTATAGATGTAATTTATTGGAATCGATTGAATACTCTAAGAACAGCAAGTTTGTAAATAATAGGTTTGATTTTTCAAAAATATTAGAGGGAAAAGGTGCTGAGGAGTATTTAAGGGAAGCAATGGAAAATGTTGAAATAGTTGAGACGAAAGAAACATTAGAGACTAAATCTATAAATTATTGGTTATCAAGTCAGAGATTTGTGGATGAGTTTATTTTAGGAACACATTTGTCACAGGAAGCCTATCAGTATAAATTTGGAAAACTCCTGACTTCATAGCATGATAAAAAGAAAAGGTCAAGTAATGCAACTTGTTGATAGAAAGGTACATAGGCAAACTGGACATATCGGTGAACTTAGTATCCTGGGATATAAAATTAGGAGATTAATATGGAATTCCAATGTTACATGAATAAATGCTATCAGCGGAGAACAACATTAAGTATCGGAGGGAAATAAATGTTTTTATGTTCTAAATGTAAAGCGGTAATTAGTTTGCCCAAATGTTCAAAATGTGGCTTTGAATATAAAGAGATAAATGATGTATGGCAGTTGTCTGACATGCCGGATATTGTTGTTGAAGGGGATACGGACAAATACATCGGATATGAATATATTGGTGAAAATTATTCCGGAAAAAGAAAATATATTATTGAAGACAAGGATATGGCTGTAGCAAAAAAGATTCAAGAATTCACAAAGGATGGAATTTTCTTGGATTTGGCTTGCGGAGACGGATGCTTTACAGTTCCCGTTGCATCCCTTGGAACAAAGGTTATCGCTGGAGATATTTCTAATACAATGCTTAAGGTATTAAAGCAAAAAGCGAAAGCAAATGATGTGTCATTAGATAATGTAACATTGTGCAGAATGAACGCACTGGATATTCCTCTTGCGAATGAAATCGTTGATACAGTTGTTGCAAATAGTGTGCTACACTTAATTTCAAATCCGGAAAAGGTTGTTAACGAAATACATAGGGTGATGAAAAAGGGTGGATGTTTTATTTGTATAGATGATGTGCCGGGTAAAAATGTTGAAAGTACTTTTGATAATAGTGCATATAACAATATCGTCAACAGTATGTATGGTGAGTATTGGAAAGCGTTGAATGGGTATGGAATTACGCCTAAAAAATTCAGCTGGGGTTTTGCACGAAATGAATATTGCGATGGGGTATTTACTAATAAGGAAAATGTATATATTGAGCGCGGCCAATATTATGAAATGCCGTTAAAAGAAGGTTTTTTACCAAGATTTTTAGCAAGAGGTTTTTCTGAACAGGTGCTTGTGCCGGTAGAAAAACATAAAATCGTGATGCAAAAACTGATTGCAGAGTTTAAAGAGAAGTATGGTGAAGGATTTGATGATATTGTATTTAAGGGAAATGAAGAAGATATATTGCTAACTGTTTACAGAAAATAAGTGTTGATGATACCGATTTATGGATAGAACAGCTATTTGTAGATGTTTATCTATAATATGCCTGCTTTAATTATGCCCCCAGGGTTATCCTCTTTTGGGGGCATTTTCCATTGACTAAACCTCAAAGTATGTTAGAATAAATGTATAGGAAATGATGCCTTTTGCAATATTTTCCTAGTAAAAATGTACGAAAAGAGGTGTCCTCATGAGCTACAAAATTTTTGAATATGATGCCTATCTGAAACCCTATGAATTTGATATTGAGCTACGTATGAATAATTATCATAGAAAGAAACAACAGCTGCTGGGTAAGGGTTCTTCCCTTTCTGATTTTGCCAATGGGCATGACTATTTTGGTTTTCATAAGGATGGAGAGGGGTGGTACTATCGTGAGTGGGCGCCTGCTGCCGATGCTGTGTACATAATGGGTGATATGAACGGATGGAATCCCACCGGATTGCCTCTTCGTAGATTGGATAATGGTGTTTTTGAGATTTATCTGGAGGGTGAGCATGCTTTGTACCATGGCTGTAAGGTGAAGACTGTGGTGGTGAAGGATGGTAAGCGTTTGGAGCGCATTCCCTTATATGCCCGTCGGGTAGTTCAGGACCCGGTAAGCTACGCATGGTCTGCGGAGATTGTGGACGCCCCCCCTTATAAGTGGAAGAAAAAGAAGTTTACACCGCCCAAGACTCTCTTTATCTATGAGTGTCATATTGGTATGGCTCAGGAAAAGGAGGAGGTAGGCAGTTATCAGGAATTCCGGGACAATATTTTACCCAGAATCAAGGATTTGGGCTACAATACCATCCAGATTATGGCTATTATGGAGCACCCCTATTATGGTTCCTTTGGCTATCAGGTATCCTCCTTCTTTGCGGCATCTTCCCGTTATGGTACGCCGGAGGATTTAAAGAGTCTTATCGATACTGCCCACGAGATGGGGATTGCAGTACTTTTGGATGTGATTCATTCCCATGCGGTAAAAAATACAGCAGAGGGTATCAATGAATTTGATGGTACCGACTACCAGTTTTTCCATACCGGTGAGAGAGGCAATCATCCTGCCTGGGATACCAAGCTGTTCAATTATGATAAGAATGAAGTGATTCATTTCCTGTTGTCTAATCTAAAGTTTTGGATGACGGAATATCATTTTGACGGTTTCCGTTTTGATGGGGTGACCTCTATGATATATCATGATCATGGTTTAGGGACTGCCTTTACCGGATATGATAAGTATTTTTCTTTAAATACGGATACGGAGGCGATTACCTATTTGCAGCTGGCAAATGAGTTAATCCGGGAAGTGAATCCCAAGGCCATTACCATTGCAGAGGATATGTCTGCCATGCCGGGGATGTGCTTGCCTATTGAAGAGGGCGGTGTAGGCTTTGACTATCGTTTGTCCATGGGTGTGCCGGATATGTGGATTAAGCTCCTAAAAAATACACAGGACGAATTCTGGAATATGCGCCACATTTGGCATGAACTGGCAGGACATCGTCCAATGGAGAAATATATTGGTTACTCTGAGTCCCATGATCAGGCCTTGGTGGGTGACAAGACCATTATGTTCTGGCTTTGTGACAGTGCTATGTATACCGGCATG
>JAFUKS010000185.1 GCA_017473445.1 Lachnospiraceae bacterium | reverse complement strand
GGAATAAGGCGCGAATTAATAATTCCCTGCGTATTACCATCGGTACGGATGAAGAAATGGATGCTTTACTAAAGTTCTTGAAGGAATTTTTGCAAGGAAAATAAGTGCGGAGATAATGTACATACAATAGATATCAAATACAAAGAGAAGAATCCCATAGAGGGGGATTATAAAGGAAGCGAAGGAGATAGACATGATTAAGAGTATTTTAAAGGGTATGGTAATTGGAATTGCCAATATTATTCCGGGAGTAAGCGGCGGTACTATGATGGTAGCCATGGGTATTTATGATAAGCTGATTCATTGTATTACCCATTTATTTAAGGAATTTAAAGAGAGCGTGAAATTTCTGTTCCCCATTATTATCGGTATGGGTATTGCCATTATCATCAGTGCATTAGGCTTAGAGTATCTATTTGATACCATTCCCCTACAGACCAATCTATTGTTTATCGGTTTGATTATCGGCGGTTTCCCTGCTATCTGGAAAAATGTAAAGGGAAATAAGGTAAAGGTAGGACATATTATTGCTTTTGTGGCATTTTTTGCGCTGGTAGTAGGTATGGCACTGCTGGGTAATGCAGAGGGCAAGGAAGCGGATTTAAGCTTTAGTCTGGTAAATATTCTAATTATGTTCCTGGTAGGTATCATTGCTTCTGCTACCATGGTAATTCCCGGCGTCAGCGGCTCCATGGTTTTATTGCTGCTGGGCTATTATAAGCCGGTCATTTCTGCAATTAGTGACTTTATCCATGCGGCATTGGGATTTGATATGCCCGGTATCCTGAATGGTATCGGTATCCTGGCTCCCTTTGGTGTGGGTGTAATTGTAGGTATTTTTGCCATTGCTAAATTGATGGAGATTATTTTTGAAAAATGCCCTCTTTACGCATACTGGGCAATTATCGGTTTGATAGCGGCATCTCCCATTGCCATTATTGCGGCAGGTATCGGCGAGGGCGATTTGACCATGGCTGTATTGAATCCGGTAAATATTATTACTGCGTTGATTGCAGCGGTGATTGGTTTCTTTGTAGCAATGAAGCTGGGAGAATAATTCATGTACGGAGATTTTGCACAGGTGTATGACTGCTTTATGGATGAGACGCCCTATGAGCAGTGGGCAGAGCGTTTGCATGGCCTAATAGAAAAATACGGCATATCCAAGCCTGAGAGGGATGTGGCAGATACTTTGGCATCAGAGCGAAATCTGGTGCTGGACCTGGGCTGTGGTACAGGTATCCTTACGGAGCTTTTGTACGATAAGGGCTATGATATGATTGGTGTGGATTGTTCAGAGGAAATGCTGGGCATTGCCATGACCAAAAAAATGGAAAATTCAAAAGATATTTTGTATTTACTTCAGGATATGAGAGAACTGGAATTATACAGTACTGTGGGGACTGTCATCAGTGTCTGTGATTCCGTGAATTACATTCTTGAGGAAGAAGAGCTGCAGCAGGTATTTTCTCTTGTGAATAATTATCTGTTTCCGGGTGGATTGTTTATTTTCGATTTTAACACGGATTATAAATATCGTGAGATTATCGGGGATACTACTATTGCGGAGAATCGGGAGGATTGCAGCTTTATCTGGGAAAATTATTATGACCGGTCAGAGTGCATTAATCAATATGATGTGACTGTATTTGTGCAGGAGGATGAGGATTTGTTCCGACGGTTTACGGAGACCCATTATCAGCGAGGCTATACCGTGGAACAGATGACTGCTCTGGTAGAGAGAGCAGGTCTGCAAATAATAGAGTTACTGGATGCAGATACGGAGGGGCCTGTGACTGGTGAAAGTCAACGGGTATATGTAATTGCCCGGGAACAGGGCAAGGAAACCGTAGCATAAATGGCGGTTGGATATTGGCAGGGGATAGAGAGTGTGGGCATGGTAGAATGCCCGTGAGAGGATTCTGAAATGGATTATATTGTGAGAGCAACAGCGGCAAATGCACAGATTCGTGCCTTTGCTTGTAATACAAGAGAATTAGTGGAGACTGCCCGGGTAGCACACAATACCAGTCCCGTAATGACCGCAGCTTTGGGAAGATTACTCAGCGGCGGTGTCATGATGGGAAGCATGCTGAAGGGGGATAAGGATATTCTGACCTTGCAGATTCAGGGAGATGGCCCCGGTAAAGGACTTACGGTGACAGCGGATTCCAAGGGCCGGGTAAAGGGCTATGCCTTGGTGCCGGATGTGATTTTGCCTGCCAATAGCGTGGGTAAGCTGGATGTAGCAGGCGCTCTTGGACAGGGTATTTTAAGTGTGATTAAGGATTTGGGTCTAAAGGACCCTTATGTGGGTCAGACAGAGCTTCAGACGGGAGAAGTTGCAGAGGATTTAACCTACTACTTTGCAGTATCGGAGCAGGTACCCTCCTGTGTAGGACTGGGCGTCTTGATGGAAAAGGATAATACGGTGAAGCAGGCAGGAGGATTCATTGTGCAGCTGATGCCCTTTGCGGAAGAAGCAGTGATTAGCCGTTTAGAGGAGAATCTGGCACAGATTCGTTCTGTTACCAGTCTTTTGGATGAAGGTAAGAGCCCGGAGGAGATACTGGAACTGCTTTTACAGGGACTGGATATGGAGATTCTGGATACTATGCCGGCTCAGTTTTATTGCAATTGCAGCAAGGACCGGGTGGCAAAGGCATTGATTAGTCTTGGAAGAAGACAATTGCAGGAAATCATAGAGGATGGCGAGTCCATTGAATTGAATTGTCACTTCTGTAATCATAATTACGATTTTGATGTGGAAGAATTAAAAGAGATTTACCAACTGGCAAACTAAACTTGGCGCAAAAGGGCAGGGTGATTGTTGTGAAACAGGGATTTATCAAGGTGGCGGCGGCCACACCAAAGATTAGGGTAGCAGATCCTGTATATAATGGAGCTGCGATTTGTGAAAAGTTACAGGAGTGCTATGCCCGGGGAGCAAAGATAATTGTTTTTCCGGAGTTGTGCATTACAGGATATACCTGCGGTGAATTGTTTTTGCAGGAGTTATTGCTTCGGGCGGCTTTGGAACAGCTGCAGGTGATTCGAGAGAAAACAGCAGGCCAGGATGCCCTGGTATTGGTGGGATTGCCCGTAGCAAAGGATGGTAAGTTATACAATGTGGCGGCGATTCTTCAGAACGGTCGCATATTGGGCATGGTACCTAAACAGCATATCCCTTCTTATGGCGAGTTTTATGAGAACAGGTATTTTGTGCCCGGTGCTCAGGAGGTAAGCGGTTTCAAATTGGAGGGGGAGGAGATTCCCTTTGGAAGCGGGCTCCTTTTTGCATGTCAAAATATGCCCGGTGTAGTAGTGGGCTGCGAAATTTGCGAAGATTTGTGGGCAGCGGATACCCCCGGTACGATGCATGCACAAATGGGAGCGACCATTATTGCCAATTTGTCCGCATCCAATGAAGCTGTGGGCAAGGAGGAGTATCGGGAGCTTTTGGTAAAAGCCACCAGTGCCCGGTTGCTTTGCGGCTATATTTATGCCTCAGCGGGAGAAGGAGAGTCTACCCAGGATTTGGTATTCGGTGGACACAATCTGATTGCTGAGGGTGGAAAGATATTAAAACAGGTAAGAAAATTCTCCTGTGAGACTATTTATAGTGAAATTGATGTGGAAAGATTGTTGACGGATCGTCGTCGTGTAGGTACCTTTGTAGGAGAACGGAGGGACGACTACAAGGTTGTGCCTTTCCATCTGGAAATAGAAGAGACCCGGTTGGAACGTATTTTTTCATCCATGCCTTTTGTGCCGGAGGATGCGATGTTGCGAAGCAAGCGCTGTGAGGAAATATTTTCCGTACAGGCTTATGGATTGAAAAAGAGAATGGAGCACACCGGTGCCAAGAGTGCGGTCATCGGTATTTCCGGCGGATTGGATTCTACCCTGGCTCTTTTGGTTACCGCCAAATGCTTTGATTTGCTGGGATTGGACCGGAAAGGAATCCTGGCAGTGACCATGCCCGGTTTTGGCACCACGGACCGGACCTATGACAATGCCTGCAAGTTGTCTATTACTTTGGGCGCTACCCTGCAGGAGGTGGACATCCGTGAAGCTGTCATGGTCCACTTTAAGGATATCAATCAGGACCCCCGGAAGCATGATGTAACTTATGAGAATGCCCAGGCCAGGGAGCGTACCCAGGTGTTGATGGATATGGCCAACCAAAGGGGCGGTATGGTTATCGGCACGGGAGATATGTCTGAATTGGCTTTGGGATGGGCTACCTATAATGGGGACCATATGTCCATGTATGGTGTGAATGGCGGTGTGCCTAAGACCCTGGTACGGCATTTGGTAAAATATTATGCAGATACCTGTGGTAAACAGGAGCTTGCAGAGGTGCTGTTGGATGTGCTGGACACTCCTGTGAGTCCTGAGCTATTGCCTCCGGTGGATGGCAATATTGCTCAGAAAACAGAGGATTTGGTAGGGCCTTATGAATTGCATGATTTCTTTTTGTATTATGTACTTCGTTTTGGCTTTGCTCCGGCAAAGATTTATCGTTTGGCACTTTTGGCCTTTCGTGGATCTTATGAAAGGGATGTCATCAAGAAATGGTTGCAAACCTTTTATCGCAGATTTTTTAGTCAGCAGTTTAAACGTTCCTGTCTGCCCGATGGTCCCAAGGTGGGCAGTGTGGGAGTATCTCCCAGAGGAGATTTACGTATGCCCTCCGATGCCTGTGCCACATTGTGGATGGCAGAGGCAGAGCGGCTTTAGTTTTCTTGAATAGAGGCCTTTTCCAGTGTTTTGGAAAGGGCTTCCAGCAGAATTAGGGAAGTGTATCGGCTACTATCATCGTAGGAGATGTTTTCCAAAGTGCCGGTTTCCATAAATTGTGTGCTGATAGAGCTGAGAGAGGGCTCCAGCAGAGGATACAGGGTAGTGACAGATTCGTCCAATGCAGCGAAGCGGATATCTGTGATGTTGCCGGTATCGTCAGCTACTACTTCCAGTTCAATGGTATGATTGCCTAGTATCAGCTGAGTGGAATGGACTCCCGGTACATACGCTGCATTCGCAGAGGTATCCTTGGAGGTCTCATCTTTACCCTTGGGGAGAAATACCATTAGCAGAATAATAACAAACAAAAGGCCAAAGGCCACGCATATTCCTGTATAGATTAATTCCTTCATGCGAAGTACTACGATTTTGGTTTTGGAGCTCATGCTTTGCACCTCGATTTCTAAAGATTTTGCTGGGATTGATACATCCTATGCACCGTATGGGAGGAATATACCAGGGAATGGGTGTAGAATGGTAGAAGAAAGGAAGTGCCGGAAAGCCGGCGAAAGAGAACGGATATGAAATTTACGAAAATGCAGGGCTGTGGAAATGATTATGTATATGTAAACGGTTTTGAAGAAAAAATTGATGGGGATCAAAAGCCCCAGCTGGTTCGCAGACTCAGTGATCGTCATTTCGGAATCGGTGGGGACGGTGTAATTTTTATTAATCCCAGTGATGTGGCAGATTGCGAAATGGAAATGTACAATGCGGATGGCAGCCGCTCGGAGATGTGCGGTAACGGTATCCGTTGTGTAGCAAAGTATGTATATGATAAGGGCCTGGTAAATACAACGGAATTTACCATTGTTAGTGCCGGTCAGCTGAAATATATGAAATTAACTGTGGAAAATGGTGTGACTACCCGGGTAAGAGTGAATATGGGCAGTCCCATTCTGGAGCCTGCACAAATCCCTGTGACCGTAGAGGGAGATGCAGCGATAGATACGCCTATTGAGGTACAGGGGCATGAGTATCGCATGACTTGCGTATCCATGGGAAATCCCCATGCGGTTATTTTTGCGGACCATGTGGCGGAAATGGAACTGGAAAAAATCGGTCCTGATTTTGAAAACCATATTTATTTCCCCAGAAGAACCAATACGGAGTTTGTGGAGGTGCTGGATCGGAGTACCGTGTTCATGCGTGTGTGGGAGAGAGGCACGGGAGAGACTCTGGCCTGCGGTACCGGATGCTGTGCTACCGCAGTGGCATGTATTTTGAATGGCAAAACCGAAGATAAGGTAACTGTCAGAGTACTGGGCGGTGAAATTGAAATTGAATGGGACAGAGAAAATAATGTGGTATATATGACCGGACCTGCGGAGACGGTATTTGAAGGAACGGTGGAAATATAACTGTTGGTAGCATATGGCTGTGAGAGGAATATGGTGATTTCATGGAAATAAAGCAGCTGGTAAAAAAATATTTAGATGGCAGATTGGCAGTGATTTCTCTGCTTCTGGGAATGATACTGGGCTTCTTCGGTGTGTTTGGTCACCAATTGGAAGAGTATGGAAATATAGATTTTTCTTCTCCTTTTATTTATTTGACAGGAGTTGGAGTAGGAATTCTTTTGACAATTCCCGGATATATGATTTTGAGGGCGCTGGAACGTCTTTCGATAGTATCACCCACCAGGGGAAAATGGACGCCCGGGGCATACTTCCTATGGGTGGCCGGGGGACTCTATATCTTATGGATGCCACAGCTGTTGGGCGTGTATCCCGGTTACTTTAACTTTGATGCTCCCTTTCAGTGGGCAATGTATGAAGCAGGAGAGATAACGGCACATCATCCTCCCTTACATACGCTGTTTATGGGAGGGGTGATTCAACCGGTGCTGCAGCTGACGGGCTCCTTTAATAAAGGAGTATTTGTTTTTGAATTGCTGCAATTGGCAGTCTTTGCCTGTTGTTTTTCCTACGGGGTGACATGGATGTATCGGAAGGGTCTCCCTAAGTGGCTACAGTGGTTTGCCATTGCCTGGTTTGCCTTTTTTCCTACGGTGGTAATAAATTGTTTCTCTGTTACCAAGGACAATTTTTTCAGTGCTTTTTTGGTGGTGTTTTTGGTAATGACGCTGGAGCTGTTGGAAAATCCGGCCGAGAAGCTACGACGGGTGTCCTTTGTGGCAGCATGGGTATTGTTCACATTCTTGACTCTGATTATGAGAAATAACGCTATTTATGTAATGGTGCTTTTTTTGCCGGTGCTGTTGATTGTATTGCGCCGATTCTGGAGACGTCTGTTGCCTGCATTGGGTGGATTGGTACTCTTGTATGTGATATATATAGGACCTTTTTGCTCTGCATTTGTGGTGAAAGGGGTTCCTGCCAATGAGTTTTTGACAGTGCCCACCCAGCAGATGATGCGAGTGTATTATGAGGAATATGACCAGCTGACCGAAGAGGAAAGAGCCATGTATCCCCTGTTGTTTGAGGATCAGGCACTGAATCACTATAATCCCCGGATTTCTGATGCGGTGAAGGGACATTTTAGGGTAGAAGAATTTCAGAAAGATAAAGCCGGGACTATTTCTTTCTGGTATCATTTGGGGTGCAGATTCCCGTCTACCTATGTTAATTCGTTTTTGCATAATACCTATGGTTTCTGGTATCCCAAGGCCACATTGGCTTTGGATTATTATGGCTGGAACGGCTACTTTGTGTGTACCAGCTATTGGCCAGCTGTGGATAACAGCATGATTCCTATTATTGATAATTACTACGATTTGTTTCAGGAATCAGAGCTGGTGCAGGGTGGGTCTTTCGGACTTACCTTCTTTTCGCCGGGTACTTATTTCTGGATTTTTTTGTTGGTGCTGGCGTATATGCTTTGGCAAAAGAGACGGGCACAGTTGTTAGTATTGGGGTTTGTGCTGGTATTATGGCTGACCTTTCTCTTGGGACCGGTAGCGCTGGTGCGATATGTGGCATTTTTGTTCTATTTGATTCCCTTCTATACTGCTATGATTTTGCAGGTGCAGGGGGACGGAACGGATATAAAAATGAGAAAAGAATAATTGTTAGAAGTAAAAAAGAACCGGTTGTTCGATGCAATCGGTTCTTTTTAAATAAATTATTTTAGTATTTCAGCACAAGCAAATTCAATGAATTCTAAGCAATCTTCCGGGTGAGCGGTGTTTTGGAAGATATACAGATTCACGTCTTCTCCGCCCAGGGGATAGAAATAATGGAGGAAGGTGGTGCAATCTTTCATGGAGATGCCCACCGGAATAGCATCTTTCTTAGCAGCCACTTCTTCGTTGGAAGGATATACATAAGTTTCCTGCAGATCATTGGATTCTCTGTCGGCCTCAATTTCCAGAATAAGCTGAGGGTCTGCATATACAAAATAGGGTTCCAGCTTCTGTATCTGTTCCTCTGTGAGGATGGAACGGATATCTATAAAAGCAAGGTTGTAAATGTACTGAGCGGAATTGCCGTAATCACAAACCATTACATCCAGATCTCCTGCGGAGAAATATACCATCAGCTTCTGGACGGTAGCCATGGTGGACTCATCATAGTAATCACTACTCAGGAACATAGTGGTATCGAAATAGACCTGATATTCTTCTGTATCTATCTCGGCATATTTTGCGAAATTATCGGCATAGGTTTCGTCGGGATACAGATTACTGCTATTAATCATCACCGCATGGAAGCCGATGGGTCTGTAGGTGGCATAGTGATGAATCAGGGCTCCCACCAGCCATATGGCAAGAATGACCACGATAACATGCCATTTGTAATAATCCCAGAAATATTTTATTTTTACTTTAAAGGGAGCGTTTTTGATGGAGGCACGCTCTGTTTTGAATTCGTCCATTACTGCCATTTTCTTACCAGCTTTCTTTACATAATATAGAGTAAACACTCCCCTATATGATAAAGGTAAGAGACGGGAAAGTCAATGAAGGGAATGGGTCCGGATTATTAAAAAATAATTAAAAACCATGAAATAAGATTTGGAAACTTGAAAGTTCCGGAAAGTTGTTATATCATTTGAATAATATGTAAAACGAAAGGAAAAATAGTATGAGTGATACTTATGTAGAATGCCTGGTAAAGGCAAAGGACCCTGTGGTTTTGAAATTTTTAAAATATGTGTTGTACGGTTTGGTTGCACTTTGCGTAATCGGAATGTTTTTGAATCCTATTTTGTTTTTTGCAGCATTGATTCTGGGTGTAGTAGCGTATTTTGTCAGCATGTATTGCGACTCTGAATATGAGTACCTGTATCTGGACAGAGAGATTACCGTGGACAAGGTTCTGGCTAAGACCAAGCGTAAGCGAGTGGCTACCTTTAATGTGGACCGTATGGAGATTTTGGCACCTATGAATTCTTACCATCTGGATGGATTTAAAAACAGGGATGTAAAGAGCGTAGATTACAGTGCCGGCCAGACACAGCCGGAAAGCCGCTATGTAATGTACTATGAGGGCGGTCAGAAGGTGCTTTTGACCCCTAACGAAGATATGATAAAAGCTATCCGTAATGTGGCTCCCAGAAAAGTGTTCATGGACTAACCTTATTTTGGAAGAAAAATTGTAAAAAATGTAAGTTGACAGACAGAAGTTTCTTTGTTAGTATTTTTAGAAATCAAAAAATACAGGAGGATGAGAAATGGGACAGATTATAGGTGAAGGCATTACATTTGATGACGTGTTATTAGTGCCTGCTTATTCACAGGTAGTACCGAATCAGGTTGAATTGGGTACTTGGTTGACAAAGAAGATTAAGTTAAATATCCCTATTATGAGTGCCGGTATGGATACCGTTACCGAGCATCGTATGGCGATTGCAATGGCTAGACAGGGTGGTATCGGAATTATTCATAAGAACATGTCTATCCAAGCACAGGCAGATGAAGTAGACAAGGTAAAGCGTTCAGAGAATGGTGTTATTACCGATCCTTTCTCTTTGACTCCTGAACATACATTGGCAGATGCGGACGAGCTGATGGGCAAGTTCCGTATTTCCGGTGTCCCTATTACAGAGGGACGGAAGCTGGTGGGTATTATTACCAACCGTGATTTAAAGTTTGAAACTGATTTTACCAAGAAGATTAAAGAATCCATGACCAGCGAGGGACTAATTACCGCACCGGAAGGGATTACCTTGGAGGAAGCAAAGAAGATTCTCGCTAAGGCCAGAAAAGAGAAGCTTCCTATTGTGGACAAGGACTTTAACTTAAAGGGCTTGATTACCATTAAGGATATTGAGAAGACCATCAAGTATCCTTTGGCAGCGAAGGATGCCCAGGGCAGATTGCTTTGTGGTGCTGCGGTAGGTATTTCCGCAAACGTGCTGGAGAGAGTAGCTGCATTAGTGGCTGCTAAGGTGGACGTGGTAGTATTGGATAGTGCCCATGGACATTCTCAGAACGTATTGACCTGTATTAAGATGATTAAAGAAGCATATCCCGATTTGCAGGTGATTGCAGGTAATGTGGCTACCGGTGCTGCTGCTAAGGCTCTTATTGAGGCTGGCGCAGATGCAGTAAAGGTGGGTATCGGACCCGGTTCCATTTGTACTACCCGTGTGGTTGCAGGTATTGGCGTACCTCAGGTATCTGCTATTATGGACTGTTACGATGTAGCCAAGGAATATGGTATTCCTATTATTGCGGACGGTGGCATCAAGTATTCCGGTGATGTGACCAAGGCTATCGCTGCAGGCGGTAATGTATGTATGATGGGAAGTATGTTCGCAGGTTGCGAAGAAAGTCCCGGCGAATGCGAATTATTCCAGGGTAGAAAGTATAAAGTATACCGTGGTATGGGTTCCATCGCTGCTATGGAGAACGGTAGTAAAGACCGTTATTTCCAGGAAAATGCAAAGAAACTGGTACCTGAAGGCGTGGAAGGCCGCGTGGCATACAAGGGTCCCTTGGAGGATACTGTATTCCAGTTAATCGGAGGCTTGCGTGCTGGCATGGGTTACTGTGGTGCCCGCACCATTGAAGATTTGAAAGAAACAGGTAAGTTCGTGAAGATTTCTGCAGCTTCCCTGAAAGAAAGTCATCCTCACGACATCCATATTACCAAGGAAGCTCCTAACTACACTGTAAATGCTTAATAACATGAACAGCTTCGACAGAAATGCCGGAGCTGTTTGTTTTTTTGGTAATATATCAGGTATAAAAAGTGCAAATATTTCACACAATTTAGCAAAATATGTGGGACTACATGCCAATTTTTGCTAACTTTTGTAAAACAACACATTTTTTCGTGTACAAAAACGTTTAAGTATGGTAACATGTTAACGTGGTGCAGTATTCTGCTGGGGAGCGGAAGTGCACAAGTCGTAGCAGGGGGACGATCAAGAAAGTATGGTGAATTTAGAATTGAAGCATGTAGAACAGTTGCAAAAGGTGCAAGACCGTTTTTGCGAGGCTACAGGCGTGTTTGCATATTGCTTGGACCGCAATAAGAAAGAGATAACCACTATTTCCGGTGAAGCGGAAGGCTTGGTGGATCTGGATAAATATATGTTGTCTAAGCAGGTGCTTTCAGTATTGGAGCGAGTAGAAGATGGTTCGCTGGAAGAACAGGCAGTGGAAGAGCTGGGCGACGATGAAAAGCGTGTAGCCGCTATTGCAGTACGGCAGGCAGAGGAAATAGCATTTTATTGGGTGGTATTTGATCTGAATTCTGTACGTTCCGGAGCGGAGCAGCGTTTTTATAGTGCGCTGGATTTGCTTCGTGAGACCAGTGCGTCCTTTGTAGGTTCTATGTCAAAAGATGCAGCCGTAGCGGCTGAAGAATTAATTGGTGAATCCGGAGAGCAGAGTCTGCGCACCCTGGAGGCAACCGTAGCTATGGTGAATCTGTTAAATCAGGATGAGACCATAGAGCACATTATGGAGCAATGGCTGGATATATTGGGCAGGTATCTGAATGTGGATACTGCACAGATATTTAGGATTAATCAAAAAAGCTTCACCATGGATGTGTTATGCGAGTGGTGTAATGAAAGAAGTGTTTCCAGATTTGACCGTACCAGCAATATTACAGCCTTAAATTATCTCATGTCAGACCAACCGGTTATTTTGTCTGAAAAGGATGCGGACAATGAGTTCTTTAAGGAAGTACAGGAGCTGGGGGTTAAATCGGTGGCAATGTTCCCGTTGCTTATCAGAGAGGATTTGTCCGGTTGTATGACAGTGTCCTTGAATTATAAGCAAAAGGCTCATGATTGGAGCATGGCTGAGATTAAGTTTGCAGATGACGCAGTGAAGATTCTGCAGAGCATTCTCATTAAGCAGGAACAGAAGGCAAATCTGGCAAGCTCCTATATGGCTTTGGAGGCCATTTTGGATAATGTAGGTTGCGCCATTTATGTAAAAGATGTAAACAGTGGCAGAATGCTTTTTGCTAACCGCAGGCTGCGTAATACCTTTGGTAAGGAGTTGCAGCAGCGTACCTTTGATGAGTTGCTAAAACAAGCTATCGAGAATTCCAAGACCAAGGGCTATTATGAGTTCCAGCATGAGGAGCGGGAGCATTGGTATGATCTGGAATTTAAGGAGATTTCTTGGGTGGACGGTAAGAGAGCAATTCTTTACTCTCTTTATGATATTACCGATAAGAAACGTTATCAGCGCCGGATTGAACAGCAGGCTTATACAGATTTCCTCACAGGTTTATATAACCGTATGTGCTGTGAACGTGATTTGGCCAGACAGATAGATGAAGTAAACAAGAACCATGAAATGGGTGCTTTGTTGTATATGGATCTGGATGATTTCAAGCATATTAATGATGGTTTGGGACATCGTTACGGAGACGCATTGCTGAAGGCAATTTCTCATGCCCTGCAACGTGTGAAGGGTATCGAAAATACCTGTTACCGTATGGGCGGAGATGAATTCGTTATTTTGGTTCCTCCTTCCAGCTATCCTGAGTTTGATCGGATTCTTATGCAAATCCAGGAGATTTTTGCAAAGCCTTGGTTTTTGAAGGATTCAGACTATTACTGTACCATGAGTATGGGCGTGGTTACCTTCTGTGATGCAGATGAATCTGTAACGGAGCTGATTAAAAAGGCCGATATTGCTATGTATGAGGCAAAGCGTCGTGGAAAGAACCGTATTACCAGATATAATGAGAAGCTTACCGGCAGCTCCGGAAAACGTCTGGACATGGAGAAGAACATGCGTGACGCTACTGCTGACGGATATAATGAGTTTGAAGTATATTTCCAGCCCATTATTGATATTTCCAGAGGAGAGCCGGTGTGTGCCGGTGCGGAAGCATTGATTCGTTGGAATAGTGTGAAGTTTGGATTTATTCCACCCTCCGAGTTTATTCCTTTGGCGGAGTATCTGGGATTGATTAATCCTATTGGTAATTTCGTGTTGAAAGAAGCATGTACCCATTGCAAGACATGGAACGACAAGGGCTATCCCGATTATAAGGTCAATGTAAACCTGTCTGTAGTACAGCTTTTGCAAAATGATATCGTAGAAAAGGTGGAACAGGCACTACAGGATACCGGATTGAATCCCAAAAATCTGACTTTGGAAGTGACCGAGAGTCTGGCAATCAATGATATGGAACGAATGATTGTGATTCTGGAACGTATCAAAGCATTAGGTGTAAAAATCGCTTTGGATGATTTTGGTACAGGATATTCTTCCTTGAATCATATTAGAGAGATTCCTTTTGATGTGATTAAGGTAGACCAGAGCTTCGTAAGGGATTTGGCGGAGGATGCCTATTCGCAGTCTTTTATCAAGATGGTGGCAGAATTGGCCGAGACCATTGGTGTAAGTATCTGTGTGGAAGGAATTGAGACCGAAGCTCAGTACCATGTGCTGAGAGATATGAAGGTCAAATATATCCAGGGATATTTCTTTGACAAGCCCATGCGCAGGTATGAGTTTGAAAATAAATATGCGAGATAGGTAAAGTAAAAGAGGAACGCAGGACGTTCCTCTTTTTGACTATACGGATTACTTGTTTTTTGTTCTTAGTTGCGCTTCTAACTCTGCAATGCGAGCACTCATTTCGGCCAAAGCATTGTCTTTTTCAGCCAAAGCATTGTCTTTTTCAGCCAAAGCATTGTCCTTTTCGGCCAAAGCGTTTCTTTTTTCAACCAGAGTCTTTTCCATTTCGGCCAGAGCGTTTTCTTTCTCGGATATTATCATGTTAAGCGTTTGTTCGTACCGCATCCGATCCGCTCGGGCGTAGCTGCGTTCCCGGGCCAAATCATCTGCATTCATCATAAACAGTGCTTTGGAAGCTTCTTCTAAATATTCATTTTCTTTTGCCATTTTACGTACCTCCTCCCAGGTGGTAGCCTTGAAGAGCTGTGCCCAATAATCAATCTGATGGGATTTATCCTCTTCGGTGGCATTCTTAATCTGAGTTAAGTCTACCACGCGCAGGCTGAATTTGTCACTGTAAATTTTTCCGGTCCGTTTATTCATCATTAGGTATTCGGAGTAGAACTCCTCGGAACCGGTAAATGGTGTGTAATCCAGAAAACCAATATGTATTACAGGAAGCGTGGTTATATATGCCTGACCTCTGGTTAACTGGTCGTAGCTACGGCATAGGTAGCTTAGAGAACGGTCAGGCCAGTCGTGTCGGTTGACTACCTGCATTTCCAGATTCATGATCATGTTATGGTTAATTACCGCTTTGATGTCCAGTATAAAATCCTTTTCATCATAACGTTGGCCCAGTTCCATGGGATTGGTCACTTCCACAGAAGTGATTTCCTCTGGGGAACGGTGCAATAAGGCACTGACCAATCCTATAAGTACCTTTTTGTTGGTTTGCAGAATAACCCGGAACATGTAATCATTGGTAAAACCATAATCAATAGGTCCTGTAGCCTCTTCAAAGGCAATAGATGTGTTTGTAGACATTAAGTCCCTCCTTTACAAGTGAATATGAAATAAATAGTGAAAAAATTGGCGAGACGCCATAAGATAATAGTTCCGAATGGAACAGATGATGTGATTATAGCAGAAAAGGAGTTGGCTGTATAGGTGTCTGTAAAAGATTTTGTCCATGAGGGTACAAATGGTATGTGCAAATATTGCGAAAATGATAATTGGACGAAAATACTACGTTTTCGTAAAAACAAGTGGAAAACGAAAACGTTTAAGGATATAAATTAACGAAAAACAATGCAAAAATGAAAGAAAGTTTGGTTAAAATCAATAGTGCTAAAATTGCTAAAATAACAAAGAAATAGTCAAAAGGGCAAAAAATGCAAAGTAAATGACAAGATATCGGGAGCAAAATGTAAAAAAAAGAAATACAATGTACTTAACCTATGTTTATTTTTATATTATAAGGGAGGATTACACGTATGTGGAAGAAACTGAAAAGATGGTCGGCTATGTTGCTGGCAGCTTTCCTGGTTATCGGTTCTGTAGAGTATACAGGATTGATTGCGGAAGCGGAAGGTGATACCACAGCACAGGAAATTACCTTTGCGATGGAAGGTGGTTTGGCGATGTCTTATAACCAGATGACATCAGCAAGCTGGGCCGATGGGATTAAGTTTGATTTTACTTCTCAATATGAAGAGATAAAGTTTGACTTGCCCGAAGCAATATCGACTGAAAGTTTTAAGAGTGCCACATTTGACATTTTCGGTGTGACTGCGGAAGGTGCTTCTGTTTCACTGAAATTGTATAATGGGGATACTCAGGTGGGCGTTGCCTACAATAAGACCGATTCCAGTGGTTATACCGTGGCTTTGGATGGATGGAGTAGCTGGGATGCTGAACAGCCCCAGATTACCAAGGTGGGTATTATGGCCAGTCAGAATACTTCTGCGGGCTCCGGTACATTTAAGGGCGTATCTTTTAAAGTTGAAGAAGGAACTGTAGAGAGTACTTCTCTGATGGTGGGACAGACTTTGACGTATGGTGGTTATAAGTCTGATGATGTCACTTACAGTACTACAGATGACGGTGCACTGAGATTCTATTTGCCTGCATCCTGGAAACAGTTAAATTTGGGCTATAGTTTGATTCGCGGATACAGTGCGGCTACCCCTACCATAAGTGAATGTGCAAGCGTTAGCATTGATGTAAAATCTACAGATGCGGCATTTACTTTCGGAGTACAGAGCAAGGATAGCTCCTATACGGAGTTTTTCACCAGTGAAGCAATTAGTGCGGCTGGTACATATAGCTATAATTTTGCAGATATGGCTAATGCAGGAACCTATGCAACTGATGGCTTAAACGGCTTTGTTCTTAAGAGTCAAAGTGCAGAGGTAAATGCAGAGATTAATTCTGTGACTTTGACATTAACCAATGGTACGGTTGCGACTTTTGTTATGCCCGAAAAGGCATTTAGTGTGAACACTGATCAGGGTACTGCCGGCGAAGGAACCACCAATGTTGCCAATGGTACATTGACTACCACACAGCCCGCTGGTAGCAGCATTTTTATAAGTGTGCCCAGTGGTGTTACTATGGCAGACTATGACAAAATGACAGTTGCCACTAGTAGCTTCAGTGGCAGTGGTACCATGAGTCTGGTAAGCTCTGAGGCCAAGTGGGGGGCTGCGGTAGTAAGTGCGACTGCTGAAGATGGTAAGTTTGTTTTCGATATCAAGGATAAGGCAGGTTATGACTTGCTGAAGATTGGCGAGGATGTAAGTGCAACAGTTACCGGAATTACCCTGGAAAAGGGTAGTGTGACTGAAGTAACAAAGACATTTAACAAGTTTGCTTTATCTTATTGGGATGTGCAGAATGCTACTTGGGATGAAGTAAATAATAAGGCAACCTTTGCGGCTGCTTATGATAAGTTGATGTTGAAGTTGCCTGTAGAGATTGATTTGAGCCAGTATGATAGTGTAAAGGTTAATCTTGCAAGCCAGAACGGTAAGAAGATGAAGGCCTGGATGGGTTCCAATTATGGATGGACTGCAGAAGCAACAGCAGATGACTTGGCTGCTGCAAACTATGTTATTACATTGGACGGAACATATGAAACTCCGGCACAGTATTTCACAATTGAAGCAGGAGAGGATGGTCTTGAGGTAGTAGTTGAAAGTATTACTTTGGTTAAGAATGCTACTTCTGGCTCTGAACCGAATCCGGGTCCAGGTACAAATGACACTGATAGAGTGATTGATTCT
>JAFUKS010000184.1 GCA_017473445.1 Lachnospiraceae bacterium | reverse complement strand
TGAGGTGCAGATTGCCTATTCCGGCACGGAAGGCTATGTGCCGGTTACTTCCAAGGCCCAAAATAGCCCGGAGTATCTGGATTATTTGTCCAGAAGTGGTGAAGATAATGATTTGTATTACAGCATTAAATTAGATGCCACCAAGCTATTGCTTGATAATGTGGACAATACCTTTGTAACTCCCGTATTCAATGGCTCTGCCTCTTTGAGGGATGCAGCCGGTCAGATGATAGAAAATGTGACCAAATCCATACGTCGAAAACAGACAGTGGATGAGGAATATATGACAAGCCTGTACGGGGACATGATTTCTTTATATCGGTTGCCGGTGGGAGATGCACAAAATCCGGGAGCTGGAAAGGCACAGCTGGGAGCATTGCCTGGAACGGCAGTTGCATTGTTGACAGCCATTGTTGTGGCTTGGATTCTGATTATTGGATATGTAATTATGAATGCTGTAAAGCAAAAAATGAAGAACAAAGAAAAAGATTTGCGTTGATTTCTGCGAAAAAGTATGTATAATATGTTTTGTGCATTTTGAACATGACACGAGAGGAGAATGAAAATGAAGAAATTATTAGTATTAATGCTGACCTTATCTCTTACCGTTGCAATGGTAGGTTGTGGTCATGCAGATGATGCAAATGCAAATGACAGCAATGCTGCTCAGGAGAGTACTGTTGAGTCTTCTGTAGAAGAGAGTGCTGATGCATCCTCTGAGGAAGCAGATGCAGTGAAGGCAATGACTCATGACGAGTACATAGCAGCAGCCATCGATGATGCAGTAGTAGTAGAGACCTATGTACAAGCAAAGCAGTCTTGGTGGGAGGATAAGGCAACTATCTATACCCAGGCTGAGGATGGTGCATATTTCATCTACAACATGCCCTGCTCCAAAGAGGATTATGACAAGCTGACTGTAGGTACCAAGATTCGTGTAAGCGGTTATAAGGCAGAGTTTTCCGGTGAAATTGAAATTGCCGATGTAACCTCTTTTGAAATTCTGGAAGGTAACTATGTAGCAGAAGCATTGGATGTGACTGCATTATTGGGTACTGATGAGTTAATCAATCATCAGAATGAACTGGTATCCTTCAAGGGCATGACTGTAGAAGCTTCTACTGATGCAGAAGGCAACGAAGTGGCTTATCTGTACAAGTGGAATGGTTCCGGCCAGGATGGCGATGACCTGTACTTCAATGTATCTTTAAACGGTCAGACCTACACCTTTACTGTAGAGTCCTATCTGTGTGATAATACTACTGATGTTTATAGCGCAGTTAAGAATCTGAAGATTGGTGATAAGATTGATATGGAAGGCTTCTTATACTGGTATGAAGGTGTAAATCCTCATATTACTTCTGTAACTGTAGCGAACTAGGTTCGACGTCATAAGAAAAATAAAGAAAAAGGCAGTGGATTTCTTGTAAGCAAGAATACGCTGCCTTTTTTGCTGTACAACATGCTATACAAATGGCGAAATGTTTTTGTTTATTATAAAAAAACACTTGACCCTCACGTTACGTCATAGTGTATGTTATACTTACACGAGGGAGGTAGACATGAGAACAGTAAAGGAAGTCAGTGATTTAACAGGAGTGAGTATACGCACCCTGCATTATTACGATACCATAGGATTATTGCATCCTACTACAGTGACAGATGCCGGTTATCGGCTGTATGACGATACAGCCCTGGAACGTTTACAGCATATTATGTTGTTTCGTGAACTGGAATTTCCCTTAAAGGATATCAAAGATATTATCAATGGTTCTGACTTTAACCGTAACAAGGCCTTGGAGCAACAGATTCAATTGCTCATGTTGAAGAAAGAACATATTGAGAATCTCATTACCTTCGCCCGTGGAATACATGGAATAGGAGTGAAATATATGGATTTTTCCGCATTTGATACCAAAAAAATAGATGAATATGCAGCTAGGGCAAAAGCGACCTGGGGCAAGACCGATGCCTATCGGGAGTATGAGCAGAAGACTGATGGAATGACTGATGAGCAGAAAAATATTCTTGGAGAAAATATGATGGTGTTATTTGAGCAGTTCGGGACCATGCTGCAGTTGGACCCCGGTGCAGAAGCAGTACAAGCTCAGGTGAGGAAATTGCAGGATTATATTACGGAGCATTTTTATACCTGTACCAAGGAGATATTAAAGGGACTGGGCAAAATGTATGCCGGAGGTGGCAGCATGACTGAGAATATTGATAGGGCAGGTGGCCCGGGGACTGCGGAGTTTGTAGCCAAGGCAATAGATATCTATTGTGGTTGACAAAATGGGTTCAGAGTGTTAGAATGACACAAAATATTCGGACAGAGGTATTGATATGTTTTGTTTTCAGTTTACACAGCTGAATAGGGACGACGATCAGTAGCGTTTGTATCTGTGAGATATCATAGGTACAAGCGCTGATTGTGTTGTACCTATGTGGCTTATATAATACGGGACCACATTGGTAAAGAATTAGGACTTTACTCGTGTGGTTTTTTTGTACCTTAAATGGCCATGCGAGAAGCATTTGAAGGGTGGTGATCGTATGGGACATAAGGATGATGTCCTTCTGGATGTGAATGATTGGCAAAAGATAATATATTTTGTAATAACAGAGTGTAGCCATTAAATGAACGAAATTCAGAAAGGATTAATGTATGAAGAAAATAGAAGGAAAAATTACAAAACGTGGCCCGGAGTCTTGGGAGTTATTGAATTATTTAGGAGAAAGCATCCGGATACAGGGGAGTATTTATAAAATCAGAAAAATGAAAGGCTTCTCCTTTGTACTGTTACGTACCAAAAGGGATATCATCCAGTGTATTGCAGGGGAAGAGCTACAGCTGCCCATGGAAGAATGCTGTGTGGAGTTGCTTGCACAGGTGGTAGAAGAAAATAGAAGCAAACGGGGATTTGAATTGCATATTCTGGAAGTTCAGGTATTGAGTACACCTGCTGAGGAATCACCCATTGTCATAAATCAAAAGTTGGTGGATACTTCGTTGGAGAATTTGCTGGATTATCGTCCTATTACCTTACGTAATGAAAAGCAACGTGCTATTTTTCGATTACAGGCAGGAATCTGCAAAGGATTCCGGGAGTTTCTGGCAGGTCAAGGTTTCACGGAGATTCATACGCCCAAAATTGTACAGGCCGGTGCTGAGGGCGGAGCCAATATTTTTAAATTGGAATATTTTGGACAGCAGGCATATCTGGCTCAGAGTCCTCAGTTTTATAAGCAGATGATGGTGGGCGTCATGGAGCGTGTGTATGAGATTGCACCGGTATTTCGGGCAGAAAAGCACGATACCTCCAGGCATTTGAATGAATATACCAGCGTGGATTTGGAAATGGGATATATTCAAAGCTATGAAGAAATCATGGAAATGGAAACGGCGATGCTGAGGTTTACGATGGAGCATTTGCAAGCTTATTATCAAAATGCGTTGGAATTGTTGAATGTAAAGCTTCCGGCAATCAACGGGATTCCTGCTATTTCCTTCCGTGAAGCCAAGGAAAAGGTAGCCAAGGCCTATCAACGTCCCGTAAAGGATTGGGAGGACTTTGAACCGGAGGAAGAAAAGCTGTTGTATGAGCTGATTTATCGGGAGACTGGCTGTGAGTTTGTATTTGTTACGAAGTATCCCAGCAGCAAGCGTCCTTTTTATGCTATGGACAGTGTAGAGGATGCCCGGGTGACAGAGAGCTTTGACCTATTGTTCCGGGGACTGGAGATTACCACAGGAGGACAGCGGATTCATGATTATCATATGCAGCTGGAGAAGATGCAGAGTCGGGGAATGAATGTAGATTTATTTGAAAGTTATCTGATGATGCATAAGTATGGGATGCCGCCTCATGGAGGCTTAGGATTGGGACTGGAGCGATTCACAGCGAAACTGTTGGGCTTTGAGAATGTACGTTATGCCACCTTATTTCCTCGGGATATTAACCGATTGGTGCCGTAGATTATACCAACACTATAATTTACGAAACCTACCTGCATGTGATAGAATAAAGTCTATCTTGAAGAAATGGAGAAGAAGTAGGATGATTGGAATATGCTCTAAGTGTGGGAACCATGCATGGGATAAAGAAATAGAGGGAAATACAATGCAATGTCCCAAATGTGGGAACCGGTGGGAGTTTCAAAAACTTCCCCTGTTTATTCTCACGGGGTGCAGCGGCATGGGAAAGACGACCACTGCTCAGGCACTACAGAAATTGACGGAGGATGTGGTAGTGCTGGATGCAGACATGTTTTATAATCTGATGCCCCATGAAACGGATGCGGATTATTATGCTCAAGTAGAGCAGGTGGGAAGTCTGTCCAAGAATATCCATCAGAGCGGTAAGAGCGTACTTTGGACTATGGCAGGAAATATTGACAAAATCAATCATACTTATCATTGTCGCTTCTTTGAAGAGGTACATATATTGGCACTGGTCTGCGAAGAAGAAAGTCTGCGGAAACGTATGATGCAAGGCCGAGGAATTACTGATGAGAATTGGATTCAAGGGTCTGTGGATTACAACGAATATTTTAAAACCCATACAAAAATTGGCGAAATGTGCTATGATATTCTGGATACGGAGGGAAAAAGCGTATCACAGGTGGCAATGGAAGTCTGTGTCTGGTTAAGAGACAAATTGAAAGGTATGTAAGCAGATATGGAATATTTGTATTGTAAGGATGATAAATGGCAGGAAAATGCCTCTCTCAATCCGGATGAGATGATGAAGCGGCTGTGGGAAATCTCCGGTGGGGGTACAGTCTTGGCTGTGTGCATGGATAAAAAGCAAAAATGCCATACAGAGCAGTGGACCCGTGTGGATAAACAGAACATCGGGAAAAGAAGATTTGAGATATACATCAAGAGGATATAAAAGTGAGGATTGGATATGAATGAAATCCGTGTAAATAATAAAAACAATTATTATCAGCGTTTCGAGGTGTTAAAAACCAATCGAAACAAACGTTATAAATATAATGAGTTCTTGGTGGAAGGTGTCCGTAGCTTAAAGGAAGCAGTGAATAAGGGTTGGCATATCAGGTCACTGATTTATGACAAGAATAATCTGTCTGATTGGGCCAGGGAGATGATTTTGACGGTACCTACGGAGGTAAATTATTGTCTGACTCCCCAGTTGATGAAGGATTTGAGCGACAAAGAGGATACTTCGGAGTTGATGGCGGTAATTGAGAT
>JAFUKS010000183.1 GCA_017473445.1 Lachnospiraceae bacterium | reverse complement strand
TTTTTAGAGCAGATATCATAGATACCTAATCCAATGAAAAATAAACCACATACTGCCCAAATAATAAATGCCAACACTTCAATCACCCCTTTCCCTAAAACAGCTCATCCATCAAATTATAGTATCGTATCTTGTTCCAATCCGGCTCTATGCCCAAGGCTTCAAATAAACTCTCCGGCCTGAAATCCGGATACACCTTACCACCATATTCTCCGGCATAATTATGTTTCAGGCTACGATAACACAATGCAATATCCTGATACCTATCTGCTACGCCACTTCGTCCCAAATCAATGAATCCGCTAACCTGGCCATCTTGAATAAAGATATTAGGCAAACAATAGTCTCCATGGGCAAATACCAAATCCTCCTCGGGCTGATGGTCCTGAAGCCACTGAAGCAGCTCTGCCGGGCTCGCAAAACCATTTTCCCCATAAGTGTCCGGTTCCACATTATCAGTACTGCAACGTCCCGTTTCCACCCGCTCCCGAGCCAGACGCAGTTTGTTCTCTGTTGCATTCTGGTAAGGGCAATCTGTGATATCCACCTGCCACAGCTGTTTTAACCCTTCCGCCAATAGCTGCACCAGCCCTTGGGGGTCCTGCATCAGTTGCTCATTGCAGGACATTTCTCCTTCCACACGACTCATCAACAAGTAATTATATCCATTCAGTTGTTCAAAAGCCAATACCTTCGGTACCGGCAATTTTTCCTGCAACCACCGCATCATCTGATACTCATTATCCGATTCCTCCCGCTGACGCTCTATCTTCAATACCATATCTTCAAAGCAGATAACTTGGGAATCCGACATGCCCACCTCATTTAATGTATAAGCTCTGTCTCCGATTTGTTTTTGTATAGTAGCCGGTAATGTATTCAACCTCTCCATATGTACCCCCGTTACATTTAACTTATCTATTATCCAACTTATTTACTATATTCTTTTACTAGCATGTAATATAAAATATTATACATATAATTTTCTAAAAATAAAGAAGAATGCGAGAGAGAACTATGTGGGAAAGATTTACCTTAAAAGAAAATGCCAAATACAAACTTAGAATGAATTACTGGCCTTTGGTGCTGGTGTCCCTCCTTTATTACATTGTATATGAATCCGGTGGAAGCAATTCCGATGATAGAATGGAAACAATGGTTGAAAACGGACTCATACCCTATGAGATTGTGGCTCTTATTGCTGCCATTGCAATTCCTTTAACTGTCATCCTTATTCTGGCGAACTATCTGGTTTTCCAGCCTCTGAAGATAGGATGCTTACGATACTATATTAAGCAAGAGGACTGCACCGCTTCCTGGGGAGACCTGGCCTATGGTTTCACAGAAAATTACCTGAATGTGGTAAAAATCTGTTTCCTGCAGGATTTGTTCACATTGCTTTGGACCTTATGTCTGGTCATACCGGGCATTATCAAATCCTATGAGTATTATATGATTCCCTATATTCTGGCGGAGGATGCAAATGTGGATCGTAAGGATGTCTTTTACGCATCCTTTTGCATGATGGATGGTAATAAATGGGATACCTTTGTACTGGGTCTGTCCTTTATCGGTTGGGAAATATTGTCCATATTTACCTTTGGACTGTTGTCTATTTTCTATGTGAACCCTTATATATACCTGACCTTTACAGAGTTGTATCTGACATTATCCCGGCCCCGTACCTCCTACGAGCCTATTGCAGCGGAACCTACCGACCAATATAATGATATTTTCAATGTAACCCAATAAAAATCATAAAGGGTGGCCCCCAAGTCATGAAAGGATGAACTTGAGGGCCACCCCCTTTTTATATCCATTGAATAAACGCAGTCTTGTCCTTACTGTTATATCCTGCATTCTCATAAAAACGTAAGGTACTCTCCCGCTTGGAACCGGTCAGCAGCATCAATTTGTAGCATTGATGCTTGCGTGCCAGCTCTCTGGCATAATCCAAACAGGCGGTGGCCAATCCCTTCCCCCGATAGGCCTCATCTGTAATAACATTTTCCACAAAGGCATAGGGCCGCTGACCATGGGTCAGATTGGGGATAATCACGCACACACAGGAGGATACAATCTTTCCTTCCTCCTGAGCCACAATAATATGGTGGTGCTCATCCTCCAAAATCTCTCGCCACAATGCTTCCAGCTGAGGTGTCTGCTCCGGCATGGGATTATCATGAAGTTGCATATATAAAGTCAATAAACCTTGTAAATCCTCTTTCGTTACTTCTCGAATCATATTCTTCTATCTCCCTTCTATCGCGACTATATAAATAGATATTCGTACTTCCGCATCTGCCGATAAAGTATCTGCTCCACCCTACGCCTTACTTCTTCCGGGTAAATGGTGGCTTCCTTCAAAGCATTCTTACATCCTGCTTTGTGAAGGTAAACTTGAGGTGCTCCCCATACAGGTTCTCTGATACCATCAATTGTTCCTCAAAATCCCTAGAAATGGTTTTTGCATGGACTTCATCCAACAACTGATATACATCTGTCTGTAAAGGATAATCCTGGGCAGTATCAGCTAAGAGTCCGGCACCATGGTCAAACAACGGGCAATAAGCAAACTCACCCTTTCCGTTCATCAATACTGCAATATTGTGGGTATGGCGGTCTTCATTGAGAAACATGGCGTCAATGGTCAGCAATTTATTCATATAGACACCAAAATCCTTGAGCCCCGTAATCCGCTCCACCTGGCTTACCAGAAAACGTAATCTGTCCTCCGCTTCCGCAAGCTTGAAAGTAGCTTTGTACAGGCT
>JAFUKS010000182.1 GCA_017473445.1 Lachnospiraceae bacterium | reverse complement strand
CAGTACTGCAATGAGGCCGGGCAGGAAGCCGGGGCCAAAGCTACCGGTGGTAAACAGGGTACCAAACTGGTATACCAGGAATGCTACCGTGTAGCCGGTTCCCAACTGCAACGCGATACCACCCCAAAGCCACTTTCCGCTCTGCATCTCAGAGTTCATAGCACCCAATGCTGCAAAGCAAGGAGGGGTATACAGGTTAAACATTAAGTATGCCAGTGCTGCCACCTTGGTCAGGCCCATAGCCACTGCTACTTCATTGGCACCACCAACCAGTGCCAGTTCTTCTGTATCAATGAATGCGGTCAGCCCATAGCAAACTGCCAGGGTACCAACTACATTTTCCTTAGCGATAAAGCCGGTAACTGCTGCTGCCGCCAACTGCCATGCCATCACACCTACAATGGGTACTAAGATCACTGCGATGGGAGATGCGATGGTAGCCAGAATGGAAGTATTCTCCATACCTTCTTCCACTGCCTGCAGCTGCCAGTTAAAGGTCTGCATAATCTGTACTACTGCGTTACATACCAAAATAATGGTACCTGCCTTAATTATGTATGCCTTACCACGAGAACACATGGAAACAAATGCTCTCTTTAAGCTGGGTAATTTGTACTCGGGAAGCTCAATAATAAAGAAAGACTTTCTATACTTATATCCGGTGAGTACCTTAACCAACAGAGCTCCTAATAAAATCAGAGCAATACCTACAAAGTACATTAAGGGGGTTACCCACTCCGCATCACCAAAGAATGCACCTACAAACAAAGCAATTACAGGAAGCTTGGCACCACAGGGCATAAAGGGGGTCAGCATTGCGGTAGCTCTACGCTCTCTCTCGTTACGGATGGTACGACATGCCATAACACCGGGGATCGCGCAACCGGTGCCGATTACCATAGGGATAACGGACTTACCGGAAAGACCTACTCTCTTGAAAATAGGATCCAGCACTACAGTAGCCCGGGCCATATAACCACAATCTTCCAGCAACGCAATCAGAAAATACATTACCATTACCAGAGGCAGGAAGCCTACTACAGCACCCACACCACCGATAATACCATCCACCAACAGGGACTGCAGGAAAGGATTTGCATTTTCTACCAGACCTGCTACCCACTCCTGGAAGGTTTCAATCCAGCCTACCAGCCAGTCTGCAATCCAGGTGCCCAGAGTCGTCTGGGAAATATAAAATACTAAGTACATTACTAAACCAAAGATTAAGATACCCAAGATGGGGTTGGTAATCACTGCGTCAATCTTATCCTGAAAATTATAGGTTTTGGTCAGCACTTTACGCTTCTCAACGTCTTTTACAATCTTATTCACAAAGTCGAAACGCTTTCTGTCAGCCGCTTCTACCACAGCCTTATCCTGCAGATTGATATCCCCCTGCACATAAGGGGCCTTCTGACCCTTACCTACCAAGGATGCTGCGGTTGCTACAACCTGCTGTAATCCGTTATCACCGGAAGAAGTAGAGACAGTTTCAATTACAGGACATCCCAGCTTTTCAGCCAGCAGTGCTACGTTAATCTCTGTGTCCTTCTTTTCATTAATGTCGCTCTTATTTAATGCTACTACTACAGGGATACCCAATTCCAGCAGCTGAGTAGTAAAGAATAAGCTACGGCTTAAATTGGTAGCATCCACAATGTTAATGATTGCAACAGGATTCTCATTCTTCACGTATGCGCTGGTGATGCTCTCCTCTGATGTGAAGGGGGACATGGAATATGCACCGGGTAAATCCACTGCGATTAACTCCTCCGCTCCCTCATAAAAACTTTTCTTAATAGGGCTTTCCTTCTTCTCTACGGTAACACCGGCCCAGTTACCTACATGTTCGTTTCTTCCGGTCAGGGCATTATACATTGTAGTCTTACCACTGTTCGGATTTCCCGTTAATGCAATTCTCATCATGCATCCTCCTCATTTTCCACTTTAGGGACTGTGTTAGCAATAACTAACCACTTGTCATAAAAAATAGTGATTCTCAATCACTATTTTATAGAAATAGCTGACGCTAATTCATTATCAATATTATATCTGGCGTCCTTGATAGAAACCGTACAACCGCTCTTTTTACGAGTAACTACTGTAATCGGTTCCCCACTGTAGCATCCCAAAGAAAACAGGAACGCATTCAGTTCCTCATCCTCTGTCAAGATTGCATCTACAATATACTCTTCACCAATATTTGCTTCCACCAGGTTCATAACATCATCTCCTGTCGACCAAGGTTAGTCGCCTCTAACTTCCTAACAAAATATAATACAGAAGAATGTGTTTGTCAACTACTTTTTGAAAAAATTTCCTATAGTTCTACCAAACCATGTTTTCTGATGTCATCCACGCGTCCTCTGCTACCAGTGTGTTACTACCCTTTTCTAAAGAAACGATGGACACCAAATCACCTATAGAATCCGTATGAAAATTCTCCCACACATACTGACGAATCTGCAAACACACTTTATCTCCACGTTTTACCTTCTGTATCTGATAAATAGTATCTATCCTGGCCACCGGCTCCATGGGTGTCAAACATCACCAGCAGTTCTTCTTTTCCATCCTCATTAAAATCGAAGGAATCGATATATTCAATATGTCCGTTAAAGGTGTAGGGTAACTCACTCTCTAGGATGCGGAAGCTACCGCCGCCTCCCAAAGCGAACTCAAACTCCTCAATATACAAACCACCCTCTCTATCCACGTAATCAATACGAAAGGTATCTGCAAGCCCGTCCTTGTCTGCATCCACCAATGCCTTGCCATTCTTATGTAAGAAGTGAACGCATTTATTCACCTCCATAATCTGTAGTTCTTCTGAATCCTCATCATCCATCATTGTCTCTGATACCGAAAACTCTTCGGTTATACTTTCTGCCTCAGTACCGCCTAAAGCATCTGACACACCAACAACATCCTTCGTTCTATCTACTCCACAGGCTGACAATACAAAAACCATTAATAAATATAATGCAATATATCTTTTTTTCATGCTTCATTTTCTCCCATTATAATAAACTCTCCGAAATCTATTTTATTTCCCAAGCACCAAATGTCAAAGCCCACCTTTCGGTGGGCTTTGTCTATACTATTCCGCTTCCCCTTGTTAAGCTCTTCTTTTCAACAGTTTAACAATAAATGTCTCTAAAGCGAAATCAGAAGTCTCAACTAATTTCACAGTAACAAAGACTTACCCAAAAAGCAATTGACGGTTCGTCAATTTGACAATTTCTGGTCTTTTTTCTCGTAATTTCGCATTCAGCAATTGAATTTATGGACTTACACTTGTATAATTGGTTTTGCTAGAATATCAATAAAGGGAAATGATTATGGATAAAGAAGTGTTTGGTCAGCTGATTACACAGCTGCGCAAAAATATAGATTTGAATCAAAAAGAATTTGCGGAAAAACTCAATGTGACTCCCTCCACCGTCTGCAAATGGGCACGGGGTATCAACGCACCGGATATTACCTGCCTTGCCAGACTCTCTCAAATACTGGAAGTCACCTATGATGAATTGCTGAATCCTCAGGAAACACTGGACCGGATGCAAGCGGATGCGGATACTCCCCAGACTGATGATGCTCAGATGATAGAGTCAAACAACAGTCCTTCCGGCAAGTTCCGGAAATTGCTACACAAGTATATTTGGCACGCTGCGAGCGCTACTGTCGCATTCGTCATCTGCTTCCTGGGCATCTATCTCCACAGCCATCCCCGATTTACAGTAGTGGATACACGATACAATTACAATGGGAATTTTGGTGTGACATACGAAATGGCCGTAGTGGGACCCAAAAAAATCAGTGCTGACGCCATGAACAATTATGCCCAAAAGATTCGTGCCCAGTGGAATGCCAATGAATATGCCACCGAGGCTGAAGCCATAGATATATCCCTGTATTCAGACAAAGAAACTGCCTCTAACTGGGGTATTACCGACCAATATTTTGTACTAATCAAGGAAAGACCTCAGGAGGAGCGTTAAGACGCTCCTCCTGTTTTTACTCATCTTCCCTATGCTCCTCTTGATACAATTCCAGCCTCGACTGTATTGTGTTTGTCACTTCACTAATCTCTTTATCCGAGGAAAAATAACTCTCCGCCTCTTCCATTACGATATTAAATATTTCCTGCGAAATAGCTTTACGGGGCACTGCTCCCTTGATAAACTCCTCATATTCTTCCAGGTAGGAACTACCATCAAATTTGTCCGGCAACAATATATTGGTCCCTTCGGGATAAACCCAGAAGTAGTGTTCCCCGGATGCGTCATACTGCAATTGCTCTGCCGGAAGATCCCACCTCACACTGATGGCATCCTTAACCAGCCTTTGACTGTCCTTGTCAAAAAAATACTGCACCAGTTCCTTCACGCCTTCCTTTTCCATTGCTGCCCGGTTCACCACCAGCAATCCGCCGCTTTCCATGTAATTCCCATTGCCACTTTCCGTAGGATATCCTACAAAGCAGGTATCGGAGCCTATCTTATCATAAGCAGTAGCAAAGCTGCGTATATCGAATATTTTTGCTTCCACAGCCAATAGCTCTCCGGCCTTTAATGCCTCCCCAAACTCCCCAAAGGAATTCATTTTGCGTACCTTTCCGGTCCGCTCCTTCACCGTCCTCAGCACCTCTCGAAATTCTGCACATTGGAATCCTGCCTCTTCCGCCAGGTAAGAGGTATCCGCCATATTTATTCCTACCATAAAAAGCATATTATAGAAAAAGCTGTCTTGTCCGAAATAATCGATAAAGATACCGGACTCCTTCCGTTCCTCCAACAGCGCCAACACATCCCGGACGGTCCAGGTATTTTGCTGCCAATATTCCCGATTGGTGATGGTGGTGCGAATAGATACTGCCAGCGGTAGCCCTGCCAATTCCTCATCTATCGTTCCCATCTGCACTGCTCCGGGTAAAAAAACCTCTAAGGTATCCCTAGTCAGAAGCTGCTTCAAATCTCCCAGGGCCATCTTTTCATACAGATTCTCCATATCTGTCTGTGATATATAAAGAATATCCGGGCCCTTTCCGTTCATCACTTCCATGAGTATCCGTGCTACATCTTCTTCTGATTCATACGCCTCTTCATAGGAAATACCGTACACTGGGTTTTCTTTGGAAAAATTGAACACTCTGCCCTTTAGGAATGCATTTTCACCACAGGCATTGGCTACCACAATCTCTCCTGCCACCTCCGCTTCCCTTTCATCCAAGGACAAAATGTAACGCCTCATATTTTCTGTAATTAGCAGCTTTCCCGTGTCTCCACTCCTCATGAAGCATACCCTTGCAGCATCTGAGATTTCATAATCCTGTAATTGAAACAAAATTTGCTTCTCACCGGTTGCAACATTCCAGCCAATCAGGGAATCACTATTTGTATAATATAAAACATTGCCATACATACCATGATATTCCCGAATATACTCCCGTTCGGTAAAGGATAGTTGTTTTTCTTCTCCATTCTCCGGATTTATCCAAAGATAACTTATCTTTTCACCTGTTGCATGGGCAAAAAGAATCTCTCCCGTGTCTGTTCGGAAGCTGTGTAATACATTATCCCTTTCCCCTGCCTGATAGGTATAATGTGTTATCAATTCACCTGCCTCATCCAAAAGATAAATACTATGTCGGTCTCCATCACCAATATAAATATTTCCCCATTCATCACAATTAATCTGTGTTCCTACATAAGCTATGGGTCTGTCCTCCCAGATTCCATAATCCTTCAGACTATTTATGATATCTATGCTTTTCTGCTTATTCCCCTCCTCATCGGTGTATACCAAATAGTAATGTTCTGTAGCGGAACGATTGTTACTATCTTTTATGGCATCTGTGCTCACAAAAAATACTACTGTCTCCGGATTTACCACATCCATACCCAGAATATTTCCGTCCAAAATCCCCCATTGTTCAGGTTGCAAGGAAGAGGTCAAATCCATGTCCTCTCCCCACACTTGAAAATTAGAAAAGGTTCCTTCCAAAGCGTAATGATTATCCAGAATATAGAAATCCTTGTTCCGGGCAGCCTGGCACTCTTCGCTGGCATAGGTATTTTCCGGTTTGGAATATTTTAGTTCCTCATAGTCTACAACAAATAGTTGCTGTTCTTCATACGGTCCCTCTGTGACAAATCCTTGCTGTTTCCAATCACATGTTGTTTCTAAAGTCGAAATTGTCGCATCCTGATTTTTAACACCGCAAGAAGCCAGTAACATGCTGGCAAACCAACCGACAAACCATACTTTTTTTAATCTGCTATCACTCACTACAAATCCCCTTTCTGCTTATATCTTGTATTATACATAAGATAACTACTCCCAAAAATCCGATATCAGATTAAGAATTCTTACAAATATTAAAAAAAATCTTACAATACATTAATAATCCTCCCCCCGCATAGCAGTTGGAGGATTATTAATGTCTCTCCTATGCTTTCTTATAAACCCGGGAATACACCTCCAAGTCATACCCAATCTTTTTATAAAAATCACTACCGCCACCGGTCAAAAGCTTTCCTCCCATTTCCTTAAACCTGCGGTAATGTATGGTTAAGGCTGCTGCTGCCAAGCCCCGATGCTGATACTCCGGTATGGTACATAAAGGCTCCATATAGGCCAGCCCGTTTTCGGGCACCCACCACATGCCGCTGTAGCATACATACTCGCCCTCTTCATTGGCGATAATAATATCATATTCGCCGGTGGAATGAGGCGGTGGTGCTATCATATTACTGAGCACATCCGTGTATGATTTATGAGGATTCCAGTCTCTTTCGTCTCCGGGAAGCTCCCAATTTTCAAAGGGTCCCAGTTCCCATTCATTAAATCCCTTCCAGGTACATCTGGCCAGTTTTTCCGGGTCCGCCTCAGAGGGGTCCACCAGGTGAAATCCTTCCGGGAGCTCATAATCCAGTGCTGAAGCTGCCATATCCAGTACATACTCTCTTTCTTTATAGCACAGCTGATATCCTCTTTTTTCGGCCGCATCCATCAGCGCCTTTTGTCCCTCTGAAAATACAAGCTCCTTTTCACCGTTTGCAACCGGGAAAGCATCCAGTGCATAGGCCACCATCTCATCTGCCAGTTCTTCATAGCCCGGACGTAAAACAAAATGGATACTACCCAGATTCTCATAAAACACAAACCCTACCACCACATCTCCATCCAACCAAAAACGGCACAGGTGCAGATAATTTTTATTCATCCATGCAGATGTCAGGGCATACTCAAAAAATGGAGCTTCCACACTTCCCCTGCCCTCCTTCTTATGTACATCATACATTTCTACCATAAAGTCCCAGGCCATATTGATATCTGTTAATACCTGAAATTGCTTTGTTGTTATTTTTCTCATATCATATCCTTCTTTCGTTCTCATTTTACCGGAGCCTGTATACAAGCTTTATCTCATACCCTTATTTAAAAGCTACAATACTATGCAAAAATGGTCTGCTTTCTCACGAAAACAGACCATACACAAATAAACCCTTATTTGATAAAAGGCAATCCATGAATCATAGTCTCATTTCGGCAACAAAAATAAAACCTGTTACAGGCTCTAAAAATACGTTTACCAAATCAGACTATCTAATCATTTCATCACCCTTCACATCAGACGATGTGCCTTTCTTATAGCACTTGAAGTATAACATGAGCATTTCTTTATGTCAATTAGCCTTGTAGTATAACGATTTCATCATAATTACGCCCACCGAACAAAAAAGGAATGCCTCTCGCATTCCCTTTTACCTAGTCCTTTTACGCTGAATAATATTTAAATTTTGTTGCAGAACGGTACATATAAACCAACCGCAATATAGAAGCTACCACTGCTACAATCAGGGACACCAGGAATATCAAAAGTCCCAGTATCCGTACAACCAGCATCAGGATAAAACCTGCTACAAAGCCTATGCAATATCCCACAAACAATTTCCACAAGAAATTCCAGGACTCTGCCAACATGGGATATACATATTCCAGTGCTTCTTCGAAACCTTTAAATTCATGATAATACAACAATAGTTCCACTATAAATGCAGCCAATACCAATATTATTCTTAGTAAAGCCAATGCCGCATGAACACTGGGAATTAGAATCAAGGCCAGTTCCAGCAGCACATCCGCCAGCATAAAACCCCCGGCCACGCGGAAATGTTCACTACCATCCTGCATTTTAAAGAGCACCACACACATTACAGCACTAATCATCACTCCCAGCAGGATTCCGATTATGTATACCACGGGAACCATTTCCCTGATGGTATCAATGGATAATAGCTTGGCTAGAATTTGCACTATATTAAGTACAAACAATGTCATCATCCATTTACTCAGCATAGGAGCCTTCTCTGCCCAAAAGCCTCTGACATCATCACCTTCATCCTTCGTTTTTAGTAAAAATTCAGGCACTGTACCACGACCACTTAACATTGCACAGGCATTACTTTCTATACAAGTATTACAATCCTGATGTCCCCTGTCCCTACAACAGGATGCAATCTTACACTCCCCATATAATTCTCTTCCGGGACCTGCCTTACATCCCGTACACTCCAATCGTTCCTTATAATTGCATTGTTCGCAATTTTTTCCACAGTATGTTTCTCCCATTTTTCTCTCCCTCTCCTTTGTTTTTTATTTTACTGCCACCTCAGGCAATTCCGCACAAAGCTCCACTCTCATCAGCCCATCCGCCGCCACAGTAACACTCATATAAGGCGGATACTCATAAAGCCAATTGTTTCCGGGCAATACATCCCGCTCGCCGGGTTCCTCCGACATTTCCTTACGGCTTAGACATATGGCATCTGTTCCAAAGTACTTCTCCAATGCCCGCTGTTGCTTATATACCCATTCCCAAGACTTCTCTATATCCTTCTTGGTTTCAAAGGGCAGGAAATAAATTATTTTTTCCAGCAGAGCATCCTCTGAATCTCCTTCATACTGAAGACGTACATCCACAAAGCCTCTATTCTCCAGCTTGTATACCCGATCCGCAATGAACAAACTGGTGGCCATTTCGGTGGTTCCGCTGGCTTTAAACTGCTGGGCATCCTGTCCCAGGATCGACTTCACCTGCGTCTTTTCCTGTCCCACCATCTGCACTGCATAGGTCAAATCCAGCATATCTTTAGTAGGTTTGCGGTTTGTGACATCTTGTATCTGGATAGCGATTAGAAGAATCAGCAATGCGAGGATTACATAAAATGCGATGTCTAAAATATGCCACCCTCTCATTCCTCTGCTACTCCATTTCTTCATAAAAAACCCCCTTCAGCTCCATCGTCATTATTAGTATGTCTATTTGTCTACTACTCTACTCTATCGGTCACTTTAGGTCAATGGTACAAATGTGCACGTTAACACGCTCTAACGTCCATCTTAATCCTAGATGTTCCGTCATCTCCAAATCAGGACCGCCCGTCTAACGGGCGGTTTGTCCTGAGGCTATAAGCCTCTGTTACCGGCCAGCGCCTAAAGACGCTGGCTTTCACTTTGTTCAAGCCTCTAGCGCCTTTGACTCGTCGCTGCCCTTAAAAGGGCGCTTTG
>JAFUKS010000181.1 GCA_017473445.1 Lachnospiraceae bacterium | reverse complement strand
GGATTCTCACATCTCCTGTGGGCAGATTCTCTTCCACACAACGGGCCTTGGCCTCCTGCAGCCGTCGCTGTACATAATCCTCCAGCTCCTCCAGCAAGTCCGCCGTATGATTCATATGCTCCACTACTCCGGCGCAAATCTCCTGCTCCGCATAGGGCAAAATATGATGACGGATACGGTTTCTGGTATATTCATCCTGCTCATTGGTAGCATCCGTACGCCAGGTAATCCCCTGCTCTTTTAAATATTCTTCTATTTCAAAACGGTTCAGGCACAAAATGGGACGGATGAGCTCCTTTGAGGGCCTGGGACGAATACCGGACAATCCCCTTAACCCCGTACCCCGAAACAAATGAAACAGCATGGTCTCGCTGCGGTCCTGAGCATTGTGGGCCACTGCAATCCGGTTCATGGACTGCTCCTCCAGCACCCGGCGAAAGGCTTCGTAGCGTACCTGTCGTCCTGCCTCCTCCTCTGAGAGCTTTTGCTCCCTTGCAAAAGTAGGTATATCTGCCTGATGCAGAAAAAAAGGAATTTCTAATTTCTCGCAAAGCTTCTGTACATATCGGGCATCCTCCGCTGCCTCCTGCCGTATCCCGTGATTTACATGCACCACAGCCAGCTCCAAAGGGTTTGAGCGAGCCCACCGGGCCAACACAAATAAGAGGCAAACAGAGTCTGCCCCTCCGGAAACGCCCACCACCACCCGGTCTCCCGGTGCCAGCATATGGTGCTTTCTGATATAAGAAAACACTTTTTTCTCTACCAGTTCCTGCATTTTCATAGTAACACAATGTTAATCCAAACAGCCGAAAAAATCAAGCCGTTGCGGCCTTTTCCCAAATTCCTGCCACCAAAATAGTCATATCATCACAGATATGTCCGCCGGACAGGCGGATAATCAATTGCAACAGCTTCTCTGCAATCACCTGGGGATTCTGATCTGCCAGCTCCTCCAGGGTACTTTCAAAAAGCTCCCCATACTGACCGCTCATCAATACCTCTGTCACCCCATCAGACATCATAATCAGGTAATCCCCGTCCATGAGTCTTCTTTCCTGTACCTCCAGTCCCAGCTTTTCAAAAAAACCCAGGGGTAAATTGTCCTGACGGATTTCCTCCACCCTTCCTTCTCTTTTCAAATAAGATCTGGCACCTCCTGCTTTATAAAAGCCACAGGTCCCCCGATACAAATCAATATCACACACATCCAGCGTGGGATGCAATATCGTATTATTTTGATACAACAATGCTCTGTTTACCATATCTGCTCCGGATTCCACGCTATAGCCGCTTTCCAACAACCGCTCCATCATATCCAGTACCCAGCCGCTGCTTTCCCCTGCTGCCCCACCGGAGCCTGTACCATCGGATAGAAGTAGCTGCACCCGGCCTCTCTCCTGCTCCAACACTGCCAAATTGTCCCCGGAGACCTGCTCCCCCTCCTTGGTGGCCTTGGCATATCCTGTCAGCATCAAATAGGGTGCCTCCGGTACAAAAAGAAAACTGTGCTTTTCCTCACTCACATAAATAGGACTGCGGAGGGAAAGCTGCAAAGAATATCCCAGTAACACGGAAAGCATATCTGCCACTTCCTCTGCCCGCATTCCCATACGTCTTTGACTGTACAGGGTAATCAATATTCCCTGCTGCCCCGACTCCGTAGGATAATAGCAGGGATTTTCCGCCAGAACCCCTTCCAGCTTCAACATCTTGAGAATTTGTCGGCCCCGGTGCAGCTCCATGGGACGAAGGGCAAATACATCCGTAGCCAGCTGTTTTAAAAGACCTGCGGTTTCCTGTAGACTCTGGCTCATGATTGCCATATCCTCCCGGTTTCTTTCCCGGGACAACAGCTGCTGCCGCTGATATAATAAAAATCCTTCATCAGCCCCTTCCACAGGAATGAAATCTGCTTCTTTCTTTTTGCTCTCGGGACCTGCAAAGCCCACAGCCAGTTCACCCAGTACCCCTGCATAATGCAACAGCCTGTCCCTGCATATATCCGGTAAATAAAAATTCACCCATCCGGTTTCCTTTAACATGATACTCTCCCCTTTGAAACGATGGTCTTTATTATAGGGATTCCTCTTCTCACTTTTTGTCAAATCCCCACCTGTCCAAACCCCTTTTGGACGACAAATCATGAGAAAATATCTATGTGCGTACAAAAAGAGAGCACCCAAGTGCTCTCTTCTTACTTTTCTTCTACAAATTGTATCTCATCGGGATAAATCAGTCCCAGCTGCTCTCTAGCAACCTTTTCCGCATAACCCTTGGTCTTGACGGTCTTTTCCAGCTGATTCAGCTCCTCCGCCTGCTGCTCCAAATCTGCCTTCTCCTGGGAAAGCTGCTCCCTCTGTGTCTGATAACCTTCCAGCTTACTGCGAATCTCCATACTTTTAATTGAAACTACTACCAGAATAAACAATACGATAAAAATCATCATGTAAACCATAAGCCGGTCCTGCTTATTCTTCCGATAGGCTGTCTTTTTCCTCGCCATAAAACCAACCTTTCTAAAAGGGAGCAGTGACACATCCTTGCATCACATATCCCCTTCCGTTGATTTTATTTTAAGCACTTTTGAAGGGTGCGTCAACTTCTTTTTGGCCCAGGTAACAATTCCCAGAGAACCGGCCCATTTCCTGATACGTTTTAAGCGTCTCCCCCATCTATACTGTAGCCTTCCCACCCAGTGCAGCAGAAAAGGACTTACCAGCTTACAGTAAAGCAATACCCCGGCCAGTCCCCCCAGAATGGAAAACCAACGCAGAGACCCATTGTAGGTATCCTGCATCATCCAAAAAACCCGCAACGCTGTATAAATCCAAAACCCCAAATCCTCCAAGGAAACCCACAACTTTTTATGGGTAATCAGCATGCGGAAAATCCGCAAACAATCATACAAAAGAGAGAGCATAAAACCATATTTTACACTGCTAAGCAAAAAGGTTGTCTCCATCACTGCTCCCTACCGGAACCATCTGGCAAGCAGGGATTCCCCTTTTTCAAGGCCTTGCTGATCCGTATATGAAAGGCTATCAATTTTGCCGTCTATGTCCACCTCTCCCTTTTCCAAAGTCAGCCTCCCAATATGCAGGTCCTTCCCCCGGATGGTCAGATGCCCTGCTTCCGTAATTAACTGGATCTCATTTAAATCAAAGGCCTTCACATCCTTTACTCCGGTCATGGTACAAGTCCTTCTGTTTTGCAGGGATATTTTATGTGTTTTAACTGTACTGTTTAAATCCTCCATGGCTCCACCTATTTAAATATGTTCCTTACATTATATGAAAAAAAAGAAGAAGCATTCCTGGGAATGTTCTTCTTTCCATACTCTATCTGTCAGATATAACGAAATAGCTCTTTGGCCTCTTCCTTGCGTACTGTTTCCTGTACGTCCAATACCTCCACCTTTACCTCTTTATTTCCGAACGCAATGGTGATAATATCACCCTCCTTTACGTTGGCAGAAGCCTTGGCGGGCTTATCATTAATCATTACCCGGCCACCGTCGCAGGCTTCATTGGCTACACTGCGTCGCTTAATCAGGCGGGATACCTTTAAATACTTGTCCAGTCTCATTCTCTTGTCCTTTCTTTCCTATCATCATGGACGGTCATAAAAAAACAGAGAACCTTCAGAAGGTTCTCTGCAAAATCACTTAAATTATGCGTTCAGCATATCCTTTAATGCCTTACCAGCCTTGAACTTAGGTGCCTTGGAAGCTGCGATCTTCATAGGCTTGCCGTTCAGAGGATTTCTACCCTCTCTAGCTGCTCTCTTGGATACTTCGAAAGTACCGAAACCAACTAACTGAACCTTTCCATCCTTCTTTAATTCATCTGCTACTACATCAACAAATGCCTTTAATGCCTTCTCTGCGTCCTTCTTGGAAAGACCAGCCTGCTCAGCCATAGCTGCAACTAATTCTGTCTTGTTCATTTCAAACTCCTCCTATAATGAGTCAACTTTTTGTTTCCTGGATATTTCCGACGAAACCTATATCATATATATATCCGTTTTTGTGTTATTTGTCAAGGCTTTTGCGGATATTTATGGGGTTTCCTGCCGTCCTTTTTCCCTTTGCTAAAACGTTTTAGTCCTATCGTACTATAAGGACTGGGAAGGGGAAGAAGAACTCGTGTCTGTGGACTCATTACTTTCTGTGGTGCTACTGCTTTCCACATTCTCACTGCTTTCGGTAGTGGTACTGCTGCTCTCTGTATTCTCATTGCTTTCAGCAGTAGTGGTACTACTTTCTGTACCTTCGCTGCTTGCGATGGTGGTACTGCTTTCTGTACTTTCACTGCTTGCGATGATGGTACTGCTTTCTGTACTTTCACTGCTTGCGATGGTGGCGTTGCTTTCTGTACTTTCACTGCTTTCCGTGGTGGCACTGCTGCTTTCTATACTCTCACTACTCGCAGTAGCGACAGTGCTTTCCGTACTTTTACTACTCTCAGTGGTGGTAGTACTCCCCGTACTTTCACTGGCGGCTGTGGTACTGCTTTCTGTAGTTTCTTCCTTATCCTCCGGTACCTGCAATGTAACATTCAGGCTGGCGGATTCGCCCTCCAAGCGGAAGTAACGGGTCATGGTATCATAACCGTCCGCAATTGCAATCAGCTGGTGCAAACCATATTCCATCTCGATTAACCGGCTGGTATCAATCAAGACGCCGTCAATATATACTTTCGCATCGGAGGGTGTGACATGAAAGAATATTTTTCCTCTTCTTATAATGGTCTCTTCCAAATCAGATACATCCATATAGGTGTCCTGATTTCTCTCAATTTCCACACTACGGGTATCCATATATCCCCGATAGCTGATAGTCACATCATATTTGCCTTCCGGAACCGGTATCCGCATATCCTTTTCGATACTGCGGATAATATTCTGACCCACTTCTATCCAGCCACCTACAAAGGCTTCCTCATTTTCCAGTATCAGATAACCGTGTCCCGTATCCACCCGTATGCACCATACGTCCTGACCCACACCCCGGACTGTCAGTAAATCTCCGGTATTTATCTGTGACAGCTCCACCGGCATATCTCCGGAAAATCCTTTGGTACCGCTGATCAGACGATAAATTGCCTGACCAATGGTAAGCTCTTCCTTTTGCAAATTTAAAGAAAAATTATCAATTCCTGTATACACCCATGCGTCTGCAGCGTACTGCATACTGTACAGATACTTTTGACTGCGCTGATAGGAAATATCCAAAATGGTACCCATATCCAGCTGTGCCAGGGACATGGCCTGACCGTACTTATCATAAATGTAAGTACTGCCATCCATGGTCAAAATAAGCTCTTCTCCTCGTTTTACATCATAAAACGTAGCCTGCTTTTTGCCCTCCAGCCCCATCAGCACCACCCGGCTCTCGGTCACCGGCAGCTCCTGCACGGGACTGCTGCTTTCCTTGTTCACCGGCTTTTCCTCCGGGCGAAACAGCTGCACCAGAATCAATACTACAAAAAGTGCCAAAATCACACAACCTGTAATGCCAGTAATTTTGACCAGCTCTATGTATTTATTTTTTCTTCTTCCGCCTTTTCTCATACCGTATCTCACCTAGTTTTCTATCATACCTGAAATACTTTTTCCAAAAAGTATTGTTTCTCTTTTTCCTGTTCAATAATCTTATCCAGCTTCTCCTGATTCCGTCCGGGAATCCATGCTTTACCGGAGTTGTAATAAAAATTCACGATTTTACGGAATTTCTCCGGATACGCCAGCCGATAATACAAATCAATTCTGCTGAGTGCACTTAAGGGACTAATCTGCTCGTAAGCTTCTATCAGCTCCTGTCCCAAGGATAGGGACCAGCTGCTCTTTTCCAAAAGCTTCCTAAGTAGCAGATACAAATCACGAATTTGATTGTCCCCTACAAATTTCTCAAAATTCACCACTATCATTCCACGGTCTCCCAGAAGTATATTGTGGTACTGATAATCTCCGTGGCAAAATGCCCCCGGGTCCCGCTCCTGCAACCGGCTGTACCGGGACCATTCTTCCAAAACCCGGTCCGCCTGTTCCTGAAAATATCCGTAGTGATGTAATAAGGATAACTCAAAATCTGATTTTTGACTACGCTGGAGTAAATATTTACGCACCCGGCGCAGCTCCTTGCAGCCTTTCTCGTAACGCTTTTCCTGAAAGGAAAGGTACTGGTCTGCCGGCTCCGGCAGCTCCTGCAGAATCATATTCCGATGAAGCTTTGCCAGCACTCTCACAGCCTCCCGGCATTCCTCCCGGTCCCCGATATTAAGCTCCCGTCCTTCCGGATAGGTCTTTAATATATAACCGGTTTCATCCGTATCCTTTACCAGAAAAGTATCCTCCTTGGTAGGAATCAGCAGCTCCACCGGCACCACCCCGGCCTCCCGTATCTGTTCCAATAGGCGGTTCTGAATGGCCGCCCTTGACTCAGGACCTATATACTCCTTAAAAATCAAGGGCCCCTTGGGGGTATCTATAATATAAGCTCCTCTTCCTTTTCGGGTGCGCAAAACCTCTATATCATATTGCTCCAACAAAGATAAACAATAATCATTCACTTCTTTTCCTCCCTCATTTCGTCAGTTTTGATGCCACTAACTAATCTTATGAAGAAGAAAGAAAAAGTATGTTATTCCTTGTACTTACCTGCCGCAATCCATGCAAGCAAATATTCCCGGTTGTTTTTTTCCGGATATTCCAGCACCATCTGAAGGGCCCCGTTTAAAATTTCGCCCATAGCCGGTCCGCTGGGAATACCGGCCTCCATTAAGTCCCTCCCATTAATAGCCAGGGTCTTCATGGACACACATTGTCCCTCTGCCAGTATCTGCTCATACAGCTGCTGCCACTTTTGTAATGCATCCAGCTTTTCCTGTCTTTTATATGCACTCTGGGCCATGGTGTCTGCCCATTTTACCTGTAGCAATAAGGGGAACAGCTCTTCGCCGATTTTATAAATTGCCCGCCGGACCAAATAAGCGGTAGGCACCTGACCCATACCATAATCATGGTATTTTACCAGCTGACATACCCGATGGATAGTGTCGTTGTCAAATTTCAGCCTTCTTAAAATCTCCCGGGCCATTTCCGCACCTACTTCTGCATGATTATAAAAATGGTCCTTGCCCTTTTCGTCGGTAGAAAGAGTCCGGGGTTTTCCTATGTCATGAAAAAGCATTGCCAGTCTACCGGCCTTGTCCGGTCCTATTTCTACAAGCGTGTGTAAAATATGCTCTCCCACATTATAACAATGGTGGGGATTATTCTGGTTGGTGGCCATACATGCATCCAGCTCGGGCAACACCACCTCTGTGACGCCCAGCTCGTAGGCCCGGCGAATATAGTCCGGGTGATGGGAGGTCATCAGCTTCACCAGCTCCACCTGAATCCGCTCCGCACTAATATTGCGCAGTGTAGGGGCCAGCTGTTTGATTGCTTCCGCTGTCTGCTCCTCAATGGTATAGCCCAGCTGGGCAGAAAAACGGATCGCCCTCATAATTCGCAGGGCATCCTCTTGAAACCGCTGGGCAGCCTCTCCCACACAACGGATGACACCGGCTTCTATATCTGCCATTCCGCCGAAAATATCAATAAGCCCCCGGCTTTCATTGTATGCCATGGCATTGATGGTAAAATCCCTACGCTTCAAATCCTCTTCCAGATTGGGAGTAAAGGTCACCTCCTTGGGGTGACGGCTGTCCTCATACTTGCCGTCAATACGATAGGTGGTCACCTCGAAGCCTTCCTTGTCCATCATAACCGTTACTGTACCATGCTGGATACCCGTATCAATGGTACGGCGAAAGAGCTTTTTTACCTGCTCCGGCTTGGCGGAGGTGGTAATATCCCAATCTCCCGGGATGCGGCCCAGAATACTGTCCCGGACACAGCCCCCTACCACATAAGCCTCAAAGCCTGCTGCCTCAATGGTATTTATTATAAACTTTGCTTTTTCCGGTATTTGAATTTTCATTTATACCTCTTTCAAAATAAATTTCTCCATTACTTCTACCAGACCATCTTCATCGTTGGTGCCGGTAATATAATCTGCTGCGTCTTTTACCGCCTGCTGGGCATTTCCCATGGCCACACCCACACCGCCGTAACGAATCATGGAAATATCGTTAAAGCCATCTCCGCAGCATATGGTATTGGCCTGCTCATTGCCAATGACCTCCAGCATGCGGCTCAGGGAAGTGGCCTTATCCACGTTTTTGGGCATAATCTCAATAAAGAAGGGCTCGGAACGGTATACACTTGCCACATCCTTATAACGCTCTGCCAAAAGCCTCTCATACTCCGCCGCTTCCTCTGCAGGTGCCGTCATCAAGCATTTATTAATATCAAAATCTACGAATTCCTTGAACTTCTCCACTGTCCGGATAGGCAGATTGTTAATCCTTGCCTCCAGCTGTACATACTCATCCGGCTCAAAGGCAGAAATCACTTCATCTCCCAAATAGGTAATCAGTCCGCAATTATGGTCCTTGGCAAACCGATACAGCCCGGGAATCATAGACAGGGGCAGTAGTCTCTGGAATACAATTTCACCGGTGCGGCATTCGATTACCTTGGCACCGTTAAAGGACAACAAATAACCGCCGCTTTTTTGTAATTCCAGCTCCTTTTCATAACGTCGCATACCCGGAGTAGGACGGCCGGAAGCCAGAATCACCTGATGCCCCTGACGGATCACCTCCTGAATCCCTTCCTTGGTAGCCGGACTGATTTCCTTTTTGGAATTGGTTAAGGTCCCGTCAATATCCAGAACCAGTACTTTCTCTTTGCTCATTTCTTTCACATCGCCGCCTTAGCGACCCTTTCCTACTCATTATTTCTCATTTCCTTCAAAGCATGTAAGCCCAGGGGCAAGATAAGTCCAAAGGCACACAAATCCGCCCAGGTCTGGCACATTTGGACTCCCAAAAGGCCAAAGAAATAGGGCAGTATAAAAATCAAGGGAATAAAGAACAATCCCTGTCTGGCCGCTGCTGCCAAAGATGCGGAAACCGCTTTTCCAATGGACTGGAGCATCATATTGGTCATAACCATCCAGGAGCTTAGGGGAAATACCAGACATCTCAGCTGTAATGCCAAAGTAGCTATCTCCATTACCTGTGCATCATCCTTACGGAACAGGCTTACCAAAGGCCTTGCAAACAAAATACCTGCCGCAGATGCAACCACTAAGAGGAAAATAGCATATTTTACGCAAAAATAAAAGGCTTCTCTTACTCTTTTGTATTGTTTTGCTCCATAATTCATACCGCAAACCGGCTGGAAGCCCTGGCCAAAACCAATCAGTGCAGAGTTGGCAAACATATATACCCTGTTCACAATGGACATGGCTGCAATGGCTGCGTCACTGAAGGCACCTCCATACAATCCGGCACTTTGGTTCAGACAAATGGTGGACACACTGGCCAAACCCTGTCTGCACAGAGAAGGAAATCCTCCTCTGACCATTTCCTTAAAATATTCCCCCTTTAGGGTGATATTTTTCCAATGAATATGGATATTGCCTCCCCGGCAACTCATAAGGTACAAAATGGAAAAGCTCACAATCTGACTGATAGTGGTGGCCAATGCGGCACCGGTAATACCCATGTCAAAGATAAAAATCAATAACGGATCCAGTCCCAGGTTCAATACGGCACCGGATACAATTCCCACCATGGCATAGGATGCACTGCCCTGATAACGGAGCTGATTATTCAGCACCAGAGAAGACATCATAAAAGGCGCCCCCAGCAAAATCACCCGCAGATAAGACCTGGTGTAAGGCAAGATGGTAGGGGTAGAACCCAGCAAAAGTGCCAGCGGGTCCAGAAAAATAATACCCAAAAGTGCCACCAATATACCTGCACCAAAGGCTGTATAAAATCCGGTGGCAGCCATTTTATTTACTTCCCCGTAATTCTGTGCACCCAGATTGCGGGAGATAAAATTGCCGGAGCCATGTCCGAAAAAGAAGCCTGCTGCCTGAATCAGAGTCATTACGGAAAAAACCACACCTACCGCTGCAGTAGCCTGGGTATTTAATTTGCCCACAAAAAAGGTATCCGCCATATTGTAAAAAGAACTGATGAGCATACTGATAATGGTAGGTACCGCCATCCGACATACCAAACGGGGCACCGGCTCCGACAGCATATATGCAACTTTTTCCTGCTGGGTCATGGAATGTATTTTCATTCTCTCTCCTATCCAAAAACAGGGAAGATATGCATCCTCCCTGTTCTTACTTCCTTTTACATTATTCTGCCGGTGTTGCCTCTACGGTACCTTCTTCCTCAGCTGCTGCTTCAGAAGCCTCCACCTTAATATAATTCAGATTTCCCTTATCCTTAATCTCCACATCAGCAATCAGATTCTTTAAATATTCCTCCACATTGTCTGACAGTAAGGAGCTTTCGATGGTCAACTGCCAATTGGGCTTATTCTCACCGATATAGTACATTACATATTGGGTCGTATCGTCAATATCAATTACTACGGTATCACCCTTGGCATGCTTACTGCTTACCCAGGCATCCAGCTCATCATCTCCGCTTAAAGGCAATACACCTTCATACAGACCTTCTACAGTAGCAGTATCTGTGGTGTAGGTTTCTACCAGCTTAATGAAGCTTTCCTCGGTAGCCTCTCCGGCCTTCCATTCGTCCAAAATAGCCTGTCCGTTACCCTGATCGGTAATAATCAGTCTCAAATCTGCGGAAGGAGTCTCATCACGATAACGCTTTAAGAATTCCATTACATAATAGGTATGCATCTCATCGTCTTCGATGATGGTGGTATCTCCGGCTGTTCTGGTTCCGTCAATCAACCATTCTCTCAGCACGGAGGTTGCGGAATTACGCAGTACATTTTCACTAAGAGTACCCTCGGTAGAAATGGTTTTTAATGCTTCCTCTGCTTTGGCCTTTGCATCTGCCATAGCCTTTGCTACTTCTGCTTCAGAAGGGGTATAGGGAGTCTCTTCGGTAGTACCATCCTCTGCAGCGGTGTCCTCCGCGGTTTCTTCCACAGGGTCTGCCAACTCGGTGGGCTCGGTAGGCAGGTCTGCCTCAATCTTCACAATACGATAATCTACGGAATCATAATTGTCCTTATGTTCCTCATAATATGCATTTACCTCTGCCTCAGCGGGATAGATATCCTCACCTACCTGCTGATAGTAAGCATTGGCATGTAATGCTTCCTTGATGGCAGCTTCCAATCTGTCAAGAGTTGCATATTCACCGAAAGCGGCCACCATGTATTCCTCCTCGGTCACTCCCTGTTCTTCTGCGGCACTCTTTATGGTCTGCAAATAAGTATTGTAATCCTCTGTCACATCATAGGCAAAGCCCTTTTCATTGGCTTCCTTAATCAATAACTTGTTCTGTGCAATGGTCTGCACGGTCATCTTGTCAAAATAATCCTTCCAGCTTAAGGTGTCGGAATACATCTGGGTAGTTAAATCTCCCTCTGTATCCATACCGAAATAGCTGAGCATATAGCTGTTCTGGGTGAAATAATTATTCTTAATCATGTTGAACTGATAATCAAATTCCACCTTGTTTACAGGCTGTCCTGCAATCTCCACATAGGTGCCGTTTAAGGTCAACCAGTTCCGGATAGGGAAAGAAATAAAGAAAGCAAATACTACCACCACTGCCAATACACCTAAAAGGGTGTTGCGCAGCTGTTCTCTTTTTGCCTGCTTCTTTTCCTCTTCACGACGCTGTACCTTTTTATCATATTTGGTAACCACTTTATTCTCGGATGCTTGATCCTTTATCTTGTCATTCTTAGCCATGGTAAAGCTCCTTCCATAAATTCTTAGGCTATTTTACAGTATTTTGCACAAAAAGTGAAGTGATTTCACATTTTTTCCACAAATAACCGCTTCCTTTGGTTGTCGGACGCTTTCTCCCACCCCATAACTCCGCCTCCAGGCACACCCTCCCTGCTGGGTTTCTTCGTACTGTCTTGGGTTGATTTTCAACAAATGACCCATTCGGTAAGGGACGGTGTCTTTTACCGAATGGACTTTGCCCGCCTGCTGTATGTCCCGC
>JAFUKS010000180.1 GCA_017473445.1 Lachnospiraceae bacterium | reverse complement strand
TTATCAAATTCGGAGGTAGTCTCCTCAATCTGCTTCTTAATCTGGGCGATTCTTGCCTGAATCTCAGCCTTGTCGCCTTCGCCGTCTACGATAACGGTTGCTTCCTTCTGTACCTTTACAGACTTGGCACAGCCCAGCATATCCAGAGTGGTATCCTTCAACTCCAGACCCAGCTCAGAGCTGATGACCTGACCTCCTGTCAGGATAGCGATATCCTGTAGCATAGCCTTTCTTCTGTCACCGTAACCGGGAGCCTTTACAGCCACTACATTGAAAGTACCACGCAGTTTATTTACGATTAAGGTGGTAAGAGCTTCACCTTCTACATCCTCAGCAATGATTAACAGCTTTGCACCGCTCTGTACAATCTGCTCAAGCAGGGGCAGAATCTCCTGGATATTGGAAATCTTCTTATCAGTAATCAGAATGAAAGGATTATCCAAGGTAGCTTCCATCTTATCCATATCGGTAGCCATGTACGCAGAGATATAACCTCTGTCAAACTGCATACCTTCTACCAAATCCAGCTCCGTCTGCATGGTCTTGGACTCTTCGATGGTGATAACACCGTCTCCGCTGACCTTTTCCATAGCATCTGCTACCAGCTGGCCTACTTCCTCATCACCTGCGGAAATCGCTGCCACTCTGGCAATATGATTCTTGCCGTTTACCTTCTGGCTCATCTGCGCGATAGCCTCTACTGCACAATCGGTAGCCTTTTTCATACCCTTTCTCAGGATAATGGGGTTCGCACCTGCTGCCAGGTTCTTCATACCTGCATTGATCATAGCCTGTGCCAATACAGTTGCAGTGGTAGTACCATCACCTGCCACATCGTTGGTCTTGGTAGCTACCTCCTTTACCAGCTGTGCACCCATATTTTCGAATGCATCTTCCAGTTCAATTTCCTTTGCGATGGTCACACCGTCGTTGGTAATCAGGGGAGCACCAAAGGACTTATCCAATACTACATTACGGCCCTTAGGTCCCAGGGTCACTCTAACGGTATCTGCCAGCTGATTTACACCGGCTTCTAATGCTGCACGGGCCTGTGCGCCATACTTAATTTCCTTTGCCATTTCTATAACCTCCGAAAAAATTACTTAATGATAGCCAATACGTCGCTCTGCTTTACGATGATGTATTCCTCATCCTCCAGCTTTACCTCGGTACCTGCATACTTGGAGTAAATGACCTGGTCGCCCACTGCCACCTCCATCTTTACTTCCTTGCCCTCAATCATACCGCCGGGGCCTACAGCTACTACCTCAGCCTGCTGGGGCTTCTCCTTATTCTGTCCGGGTAACACAATGCCGGACTTGGTGGTCTCCTCTGCAACCAGCTGCTTTAATACCACTCTGTCGCCTAAAGGTACTAACTTCATATTCTTGCCTCCTGTTTCATCATATAATATAGCTCACCACTAATTTAGTATTTTATCATCAAAAATAGAAATGTTAAGTGCTTTTTTACTTATTTTACCAATTTTATAAAATATTTACAAAAAAAGCCGCTTAGCATTTGATTTCCAGATATCCTAAGAGCTTACTCTTATCGTATTCTTCCATTACTCCTAAATTGGAATCATAGTATTTTCCGTCAAAATGAATCAGATAATGGCAATACCGTCCCATCTTCTCCATCAGGATACAGCACTTGGGTAATACCACATCCCTGCCCTCGGTATACATGATAATATCGCTATGATCAATTCCGTAATAATTCAATGTAGAAATCATACGTCCCATAGTAGCCTGCCACTCTCTGCAGTCCATCACTGTAATCACTTCCGCAATGGTAAGCCCTGTCAGCATGGCCACACATGCCTGTCCGCACAATCCATCCTCGGGCTGGATAATTACTTCCATGGAATCAATATTCCGGATAGGATTTTCAAAGCTATAAGGACTATTCTGGTCCATACGAATCAGAGAGCCCGTCACATGAAGCAAAATTTTGTGGATCTTGGACATATCCACAGTCACCGCATCCTCATCCTCAATATGAATCTCATAATTGCCCTTCTCCTTGGGTAACAACTCGCAGTCGATAATTTTGTTATCCAGTACTACCTCTGCGGAAATCACATCTCTCTGCTTGCATACCTCCCATACATTGAAGGGAATGTCTATCATATATCCTTTGTCTTTTTTTACTACCTTGGATTCAAAAAAGTATCTCATGAACTACCGTACCTTTCTAATAAACTACTAATATTTCCAAACCTCTGCGGTGAAAGCCGCCTCACATTAACATATGGCGATATTGTAGCAAATATTCCTGTCATTGCAAAGAACTTCCCGGAAAGTACTTCAAAAAAAACATACTGACAAAAAAGTATCAATCTCTGGTCCCTGCTACTCTCACACCCTTAGCCTGACTGGGGGTAATTCCGTAATGTTTTTTAAATAATTTACTGAAATGATATGCATCATCATACCCTACCATGGCGGCAATCTCCTGCACGCTGCCCGGATGACCGGTCTCCAAGAGTTCCTTTGCCTTTTCCAGACGGATATTAATCAAATGCCGGATGGGAGTATCTCCTGTCTCGCTTTTAAATATCTTGGAAATATAGAAAGTACTCAGATACATATTTTCCGCAATCCGGTCCAGAGAAATCTTCTCGCTGTAATGATCTTCAAAATAATTTACAATCTGTTCCACTACATATTTCTTATTTACCGATTCAAAGGCATAGCCTGCGGCATATTCCACCGGCTCACACTGCTCCCGGATAATCAGAAGCATAATCTGCATCAGGTAAGATTTGAGCATAAAATATCTGCCGATTTTGGAGGAAGCCTTTTCCACCTCCATGGAGGAACAAATCTTAAACAGCTTCTGCCGTACATCCCCCGTAGTATGCATAATATGAGTACCGCCGGGCATGGGCATATGATTTTCCTTCTCGCCCTTGAACTGGAAATTCATACAACCCACAAAAAACTCTGTGGTACCTACTACTCCGTCCTCGTTCATCAACGCCTGATGCTTTACCCCGGGATTCAATATCAGCAGATCCCCCTCCTGAATATCATAAATTCCGTCTGCTATCCGGTATTTACCGGTTCCTGACAGCACGAAAGCAATCTCCAGATAATCATGGGAATGGTAATTGGGTTCGTCCTTGGTACGAGTGCCTTTCCAGCAAAATAAGAAAGTCGGGTCAAGATTTTCAATGGTAAAATTGTCATTTTCAGTGGCCATGGTGTACCCCCTTCTCTAACACTTTATTTTACCTTTTTTTGAAAGAAATGGCAATTTGTATTTTAGAAAAACAAATTGCCCTATCTCACTAATTACTTTATTCATTTCCCCTGACCACACCGGTAATTTCCTCCCAATTATCCAGCACATATTTACCGATAATAGGGTCATACATCTTGCCCAGATTACATTCTATTTCCCCATAACAATAATCAAAATCATGCGCTTTGCGGTAGCAACGGTTGGAGGTCATGGCATCTATGGAATCACAGATGGCGATAATTCTGGCACCTACAGGTATATCAACGCCTGCAGTACCGGTGGGATAACCCTTACCGTCATAGCGCTCATGGTGCATCAACACAATATCTGACAGTTCCCGAAGGGCTGAGGATTTACTAAGGATCTCTGCTCCGATTTCCGGGTGCCTACGCATGGCGGCCCATTCCTCATCATCCAACTTACCTTCCTTCATCAACACTGCATCCGGCACACCAATTTTGCCTATATCATGAAGATGGGCAGCGATATGGACCTTTTCTACATCAGTCTCTTTTAATCCCATCAACAGTGCCACCTTCAATGCCATATCACTGACACGCTGGGAATGTCCACCGGTATAGGGGTCCTTTGCATCCAGTGCACAGGCGATACATTCTATAATCTCATGATAATTTATCTCGTTACTGCAATAATTACAATCCTGCATAAGCCACCTCCTTACATTGGGTTAGTTATTTCTAACCATTTTAGTGCATTATTTTCTTTTTTGCAATGTATATTTTTACCCAAATGAAAAAGGACTTCCCGAATACCTTAGGAAGTCCTCTGCATATTTTTTATTTCTATGCGTTCAACACACTTTTTCAATTAGTTATTCTACCCTATAAACCGGTCCCCACTGATTGTCTCCTACGCTCTCAGAGCAATAAAATACCAATAGGACAATGATACCTGCACAGGGAATCAATCCCAGCAACAAATATACACCGGAACGTCCGATATCGTGCAATCTTCTCACTTCCAATGCCAGCTGTGCAATCAGTACCGGAATCCACAGTACCAGATTCACCAACGGGATAAATACACCTACCCAGGACACGATGAAAAGGAACAAAATCCCCCACCAGAATTCCGATCTGGATGCACGTCCATTGAAATCTGCAAAATGATTAAATACTCTTTTGATTGCTTCTCCAAACTCTACGCTGGTGCCCTGATAGCCGCCATAATATTGTCCCTGCCCGGGAGTCTGTACATAGTAAACCGGTGCGTCGTTCTGGTCAGTCGTCTGATAATGATATTCCTGCTGCCAGTCCTGATTTGCCTCCTGTACCGGCTGCTGTGCCGCCGTATTGGGACCACCGCAATTAGCACAGAATTTTGCCTTTGGATTTATATCACTTCCGCAATATTTGCAATACATCTTATGTCCTCCTGATAAATTTGTCCTAAATATATCCAAGGATACAGAATACCTCTTGTGTCCTCTATCCTACAGTCCCAGAATAATGGTTGCCATTCTGAAATAAACAATCAGCGACAAGGCATCTACAATGGTAGTAATAAAGGGATTGGCCATTACCGCAGGGTCAAATCCCAATCGCTTTGCCAGAATGGGTAATAAGCAACCCACTAACATTGCCAAAATCACTGTAATGATAATACTAAGACTGATGACTAGTGCCACCCATATGCCCAACTGGTCAAAAAACAATACCTTTCCAAAGGATACTAATGCCAGGACCAGTCCACAGAAAAGAGAAACCCGTAATTCCTTCCAGACAATCCGGGGTACATCCCGGTACACAATCTCTCCCAATGACAATCCACGGATAACCGTCACACCGGCCTGTCCCCCTGCATTACCACCGGTATTCATAAGCATGGGAATAAACGCAATCAGTGCAGCGTACATACTCAAGGCTTCCTCAAAGGAGGAAATGATAGCTCCCGTAAAGGTAGCTGTCAGCATCAATAAAAGCAACCAGGGAATACGTCTCTTGAAAATATCCCATACGGAAGTACGCATATAGGGCTTGTCACCGGGCACAATCGCCGCCATCTTTTCCATATCCTCGGTAGTCTCCTGTTCGATAATATCCACAATATCATCTACAGTGATGATGCCCACCAGTCTGTATTCATTGTCTACTACCGGCATGGCAGTAAAGTCGTATTTCTTAAATTGCTTGGCTACCTCTTCCTGATCCATAAGCGTCTGGATAGCAATGACATTCTCATGCATAATATCACCAATCAGCTCTTCCCCGTCACTCAGAAGCAGATAACGCAGTGCCACGGTACCTATCAGCTTTCGCTGGGCATCCAGCACATAACAAATATTGATCGTCTCACTGTCCACACCCACCTTGCGAATCCGCTCAATGGCCTGGCTTACCGTAAGATTTTCCTTTAAATCCACATACTCCACCGTCATAATACTGCCGGCGGAATCCTCCGGATACCGAAGCAGGTGATTGATATCCCTACGTACCTCCGGAGAGGCATTGAGAAGCAGCTTCTTCACCACGCTGGCAGGCATCTCCTCCAGCAAATCCACCGCATCATCTGCCATCAGGTTGTTAATAATATTGGCCGCTTCCTTATCCGTCAGGGAGGTAATAATCATCTGCTGATTCTCTACATCCAAATAAGAAAAAACATCCGCAGCCAGATCCTTGGGTAACAGGCGGAAAATTTTCAGCATATCTGCTGCCTCCTCCACCTGGTCCATCAGTCCCGCAATATCCGCATCATTGAGTTCCGTTAAATACTGGCGTACCTTGGTATATTGCTTGGTCTGCAGGAGTTCCTCAAGTGTCTCAAATTCCTTTTCCATTTCCATAAGCATTCTCCTTTTTGCAGTTTTTCATGATTTCCAGGCTCCGCCCGGGAAGAGGATTGTCGCTACTACTATGACTTATCATAAAAAACCACCACCTTTCAAATGCTTATTTCTACACAATTTTATTCTTTTCTTTATTCTTTGTCAACGAAATATAAGCTCTCACCCTTTTGAAAATCAGTTCTTCCCGCCGTAGCCTCGATAATCTCCTTTTCCAGATGTTCTACCACCTCTGAAGATATCAAAAGCTCAAAGGTAACCGTATCCGTATAAATACTGTTTACCGGCTCTATTCCCCGTTGACCAAAAATGTATTGCAGCTTTCCCACGCCGTTATAATCCGTATGTATCTCTATCCGGCGTCCCAGACGCATCCGTCCCACCTTGCAGGCTTTCAGTCCTTCCTGTACCGCCTGGGTATAGGCCCGCACCAGACCGCCGGTTCCCAATAGGGTACCTCCGAAATATCTGGTCACCACCACCGCAATATTGCGGATGCCCTCCCCCAAAAGTACCTCCAGCATGGGTCTGCCGGCAGTACCACTGGGCTCCCCGTCATCACTGCATCGGGTCAATTCTCCTCTTGCACCAATGACCATGGCAGAGCAATTATGTCTGGCATCCCAGTATTTCTTTTTCATTTCTTCCACAAATGCCACTGCCTGCTCTTCATTTTCACAGCGTCGGATGGTAGCAATGAAACGGGATTTTTTCTCCACAATTTCTCCTTCTCCCCCCTCCAGCAGCACTCTGTAGGATTCCACGGTATTTTCCTTCATATGCGTCCTCACGGAAATAAATTACTTCTAACCACTACAGAATAGCATAACTTGAAAAAAATGTGAAACAATTCTTAATAAAATAAAGAAAACCTTTATTTACATAACTGTTTTTGATATAATAGTTGGGTCTTGAAATGTAAGACGGAAAGGTGAATTTTATGAATTACGGCAAAAAAGGTGTCCGTCAAAAGCAACGGGCATTGGCTTCTAAATCCAAAAAACTAAAAAGAAAGATCGGGCTTACCTGCTTTCAGATTATACTGATTTGCTTTATCGGTGTCGGCATCTGCGTAGCGGCAGGCGGTTTTGGTATGTACCACGGTATTCTGGCCAACACTCCCCCCATCCGTTTAAGTGATGTGGTTGCTACCGGTCAGGCCACCATCGTATACGACTGCGAAGGCAACGAGCTGGATCAATATGTGGGTACCAATTCTAACCGTATCCATGTGACCATGGACCAGATTCCCGACCATCTGGGCAAGGCCTTTGTGGCCATTGAGGATGAACGTTTCTACCAGCATAACGGTATTGATGTGAAGGGTATGCTCCGTGCCGCATTCCAGTTTGTTAAGACCGGCGGTGAAGAGGCGCAGGGTGCCAGTACCATTACCCAGCAGCTTCTGAAGAATACCATTTTCACGGAATGGACCTCCGAAGGCAAAAATATGATTAAGAAAATCAAGCGTAAAATCCAGGAACAGTACCTGGCCCTGGAAATTACCAAGCAGTTTACCAAGGATGAGGTACTGGTACGATACATGAATGCTATTAACCTGGGACAGAATACCCTGGGTGTGGAATCCGCATCCCAACGTTATTTCGGCAAGCCCTGTAGCGAGCTGACCTTGTCCGAGTGTGCGGTAATCGCTTGTATTACCCAGAATCCTTCCTATTACAATCCCATCCGGTACCCCGAGCACAATGCCAAGCGTCGGGAAAAATGTTTGAATACAATGCTGGATCTGGAATTTATTTCCCAGGCCGAGTATGATGAGGCTATGGCAGATACAGAGGCTGTCTATGAGCGTATCGGTCTGTATGATATTGATTATCGGGAAAGTACCTCTGCCACCGGCTCCTATTTCTCCGATGCGGTATATGAGCAGGTAAAGGAGGACTTGATTGCAGCAGGTCATTCCAGCATCGTGGCTGAAAACTTATTAACCTCCGGTGGTCTTCGTATAGAGTCTACTTTGGACCCTACCATTCAGGCCATTGCAGATGAAGAATTTGCCAACCCGGACAACTATCCGGTTAATACCAAATGGTATTTAAGCTATGCACTGACCCTCTATGATAAGGATGAAAACCGTACTAACTTCAGCAAAGAAAATATGATGAGCTGGTTTAAAAAATACGAAGATTCGGACTTTAACCTAATCTTCTCTTCCCAGGAGGATGCCTATGCTGCCATTGACAAGTACCGCCGTGCCATGATGGCTGAGCTTGGTATTGAGGACGATCCTGAAAATTATGCAGAAAGCATTTCCATGACTGCGCAGCCCCAGGCCGCAATGGTCATTGCGGACCAGCATACAGGATATGTGGTAGCCATGGTAGGCGGACGAGGCACCAAGGAAGGTCGCCGTACCTTGAATCGTGCCACTAATATGACCCGTTCTCCCGGCTCAACCTTTAAGATACTGGCTGCTTTTGCACCCGCTATCGATAGTGCCGGACACACCTTGGCAAGCGTTTATAATGATGCGCCCTTTACCTATACAGACGGTACCCCCGTTAACAACTGGTATGATACCGGCTATAGAGGCATCTGTTCCATGCGTTATGCTATTGAACAGTCCCTGAATATTATTGCAGTAAAAACCCAAACCGTAATCTCCCCGCAGCTGGGTGTGGATTACCTCTACAATTTCGGTTTTTCTACATTGGTAGAAAGAGAAGAAATCAACGGAGAAATATTTACAGATATCAAGCAGCCTGTTGCCCTTGGTGGTTTAACCCACGGCGTCACTCCTTTGGAATTAAATGCGGCCTACGGCACGATTGCAAATGAAGGAACCTATGTGGAGCCCAAGCTCTATACCAGAGTTACCTACGCCGACGGCGAAATACTTTTGGACAATACCGATACTGCTACCAGACAGGTAATCAAAGAAAGTACCGCTTATCTGCTGACCAATGCCATGGAGGGTGTTTTCACCAAAGGTACCGCTACCAGTGCCCGCTTTAAGGGCATGTCCATTGCAGGCAAAACCGGTACTGCCAACGAATATCGTGATGTATGGCTGGCCGGCTACTCTCCTTATTATACCTGTACCGTATGGAGCGGCTATGACAACAACCTAAAGATGATCAACGGCGGTAAATATTCTGAGACCGGTATTTCCAAGGCATTATGGAAGGCAGTCATGTCCAGAATCCATGAAGATTTACCCGACCAGGAATTCTACAGACCCGGAGATATCATTGAGGTTCAGATTTGTAATAAATCCGGCAAGCTTCCCATTCCCGGACTGTGCGATGCACATCTTGCAACAGAATTGTATGCTGCCGGCAGCGAACCTATCACCAGCTGCGACATTCATTATCAGGGAGAAATTTGTGCTGTAGATGGCTTACCCGCCAGCTACCCCTGTCCTTTCAAATATCAGGGCACTGCACAATTACCTTTAATCGAACCCACAGCCCTGCTTAGCGGTTCCACCATTATTACAGAAAATGAGGATGGTACTCAGACCATTCAGATGCCCAATACTGCAACCCACTGTCAGCATGATGATGCTTTCATGGCTCAGCCTGATGCATGGGCAATCATCGAAGGACAGCGTTGGCAATTGCAGAATCCACCGGCACAATAATCCAATCGCAAACCATCAAAAGGGAGCATTTGCTCCCTTTTTTGTACGGCAATCCGGCCCACCACAGTGATAGCAACTGATGCCCCGTCCTGGCTAGGGCTACGTCCCTCACCGGCATCCCAGGGTTTCTTCGTACTGCTCTTGGTTGGATTTTCAACAAACGAACCTTTCAGTAAGGGACAGTGTCTTTTACCGCATGAACATTGCACGCCTGCTGTAAGCCCACCAAAGACGGCGTGTAAACCTCGGCAAAATGTTCGAGGCAAATATACTTCCAACGTGCATACGTTACGTGCCATCAGCCCACTAAGCAAACGCAGGGGAGCTGAGTGCAAGGGACAGGCACGCGCAAATGGTACTTCCCTGTACCTCTTGCGCTCAGCTCACATCCATGTGAGCTGGCCTTGTGACCTTAGCGTTTGCTAAGTGGGCGGTATGGACACTTCACTTGTCATGCACGTTGGAAGTATATTTGCCACAGAACATTATTGTCGTATGAAAGAAGCTGTCTTTGGTGGGCATATTGCAGGCGTAGGCAATGTCCATCCTATAAAAGACACTGTCAATCAACACTACTGAAAGGTCGTTTGTTAGAAAAATCCCCAAGAGAGAGAACGAAAACCCTGGGATGCCGGTGAGGGACGTAGCTCTAGCCAGGACGGGGCATCAGTTGCTATCACTGTGGTGGGCCGGATTGCCGTACAAAAAAGGTGCACAGATTCCGTGCACCTTGATTTTACATTTCCTTCAGTTGAGCCTCTGCCTGCCTCAGAATTTCAGTAAGCTCTTCTTTGCCCCGCTTTGCATTTGCAATATGGCGGCAATGTTTTTCGAAAATTTCTTCCGGCTCCTGACCATGGGTTTCAAAATAAAGCTTCCCCAGCTCCCGATAATACTTCTCCAGCATTTCTTCGCAGGTATCCACTCTGCTCTTTAGTAAAAGTACTTCCTTTACCTGTGCTGCCTTACGGCTTACCAATTCACCGGTTCCTTTTGCCAATTGCTTTGCATTTTCCAATATATCCATATCGTCACCAGCCTTTCCTTCTTGTGATATCATTTTATGCCTTATGAAAGCCTATGTCAATGAAGAGCAATTACTCTACAGTTTACAAATCAGCTCTTTTTTAATAGACTTTCCAAAATTGGTATGCTATAATCTAGCTAACATAAAAGTACCTGCTATGACAGGCTACAGAAAGGCTTGGATACTGATATGCAACCGTTATATTCAGCTGTTACGGTCAATAACGAAATCGAACTATGTGAGATAGATGACATGGAATGTAAACGTTTAATTGAGCGTGAGCTTTTAAAAAATCATATTTCCTACTACATACGTTGGCCCCGCCCTTCCATTTTTAACCGCAAGAGGAATCTTTGTATTATCTGCGTAAATGATAATGCCAGAGAGAATGCAGAGTCCATCGTCCGGGACATATGTGACGAGGCCGGCTATTCCGTTCGCTTCCTAATGAAGCATTCTAATAATCATTATTTATAAAGACCTCCAGCGTTTCTGCTGGAGGCCATTTTATTACTTCACTGTCCAAGTCTCAGTAAAGGAATCCCAAATAGGATCTTTATTCACATCCAAAGCAAATACAGAAGTATCAAGGACACTTAAATCACTTTCAGGTGTAATACCATATACCATTTGATTAAAATACTGGGTCATATACTCCATATCCTCCGGAATAACCGCATGTCCTTCCTTATGGATGTTAATTTTAATATTCTCACTGATATCGAGGAAGTCATAAATTTCCTTGGTAGCCAGATAACTAAACCACATAGCAGGTGCATTTACCCAATCCTCTGATACGCAAGAACCAATGATAAACAGATAACGGTCCTCAGCCGCTACTAAAGAACTGAGCAGATGCTGGTCAAAGGGAAGACTCTTTACTGATTTAAAGGATAAGAATCTATTGTTGAACCAACCTCTTTCCCCCATAGCCTGCAAGCTTCCCAAGGGCTCGTTCTGGGTATAAGTATACGCAGCCGGACCTCCCTTGCTGGTGAAATCATAGGTATTTCCCTCTGAGGTATAACGGAATAATGCAGTACCGCCTGCACCGGAGCAGGAGGGTGCTACCATACGGAAGCGTTTATCAAAGGCACCACATACAATGGTCGCTTTCCCCCAACGGGATACGCCTGTTACAATACTGTTGGTACCGTCTATATTTAATTCCTTACCGGCACCGACCTCAAGTGCATCCAATATCTTACTGCATCCCCAGCCCCATGCCATCAATACACCGGTCTGTTCCTTCCAGTGGGATCCGTAGGGATACAAATCATAGAAAGCACCTATATGCTTCGTATCATCTGACGCAACAGGTATTCCAAAGCCATCCAGGGTAATGGTGGCAAAACCATTCTCATGAGCCTTATCCTCACTAATTCCTGCATGCATACCTACTACCACAGGATATCCGCCCTCCGGAGCCGTCTTCTCCTTATCCGGTAATCCTACAGTAGCAGTAAAGCTGGTCTGAGCACCGGTACTCAGACGCTTGATATGTATGGTTAATTTATTATTACTATAATCATAAGTCACTTCTTCGTCAGAACCATCACGCCACATACCATACATATAGTACTGATACATATCTGTCAATTCTTCAGCTCTATTGGGCCATTCATCCGGCTTTGTAATCAAGGTACCATCCATCATCTTATAGGGATCATTGATGTCTTCCACGTAGGTTAACCGGATAGGGTCAGGCAAATTGAAACCATCATCCAATTGTTCATATGCTGTTTGCAAGGCAGTATAAGCTGCATCCACCGCCTCCCGGGTCAGTTCCTTCTGCTCCAGCAATGCCTTTGCTGCAGTCAGGGGTTGTGTGAGAATCTCCGAATTCTCATAATAATCAGGATTTATATCCTCTGCTTTTTTAATCATAATTTCCAGATTTTTTGTAGACACCTCTTGCTCCGCTCCTTCCTTTGCATCCGATACTTCCTGAGTGCTCTGTTCATCGGTGCTTTCCGTTGTAGTCACCTCTGTCACACTTTCCTGCTGCATGGTACTGTCTCCATCCTGAGCCTCGGTGCCCGCACCGCTACAGGCAGTCAGTGCCAATGCCCCTATCAGAAGTGCTACCCCCATATTTTTCCACTTG
>JAFUKS010000179.1 GCA_017473445.1 Lachnospiraceae bacterium | reverse complement strand
ATTGAAGCAGAGGAGCAGCAGACTCCCCTGCAGACAAAGCAGCTTTTATTTATTCATGAACACAAAACTGCTGCACTGATACAAGCGGCTATGATGATTGGAGCGATTTTGGCCGGTGCCGGGCAGGAGGATATTCAGCGTTTGGAGAAATGTGCATATAATATCGGAATTGCCTTTCAGATACAGGATGATATCTTAGATGTTATTGGAGACAGTCAGGAATTAGGTAAGCAGGTGGGCAGTGATGAACAGAATCACAAGCAGACCTATGTGACCATTCATGGTTTGGAAAAGTCGAAACAGGATGTGGAAACCTTGTCCAGGGAGGCAGTGGATATTTTGCAGAGTTTTGAAAATAGAAATGATTTTTTGGAGGCTCTGATTCTGGATTTGATTCACCGCAGAAAATAGCGGGGACTTTAGGCTGGATGAAGTGAGGAAGAAATATGCTTTTAGAACAGATACAAAATCCCAATGATATAAAAAGAATAAAACCTGAAGACTATCAGCAGCTGGCACAGGAAATCAGGGAGTTTTTAATACAGAAAATCAGTGTCACCGGAGGACATTTGGGTTCCAATCTGGGAGCGGTAGAATTGACCATGGCATTGCATCTGGCACTGAATCTGCCGGAGGACAAGGTTATTTGGGATGTAGGGCACCAATCCTATACTCATAAGATTCTCAGCGGACGCAAGGATGGCTTTGACGGTTTGCGTCAATATGGTGGTATGAGTGGGTTTCCTAAGCGTAAGGAAAGTGATTTTGATGCCTTTGATACGGGCCATAGTTCTACTTCTATTTCTGCAGGCCTGGGCATGGTCATGGCCAGAGATATTAAGCAGGAAAAACGTACCATTATTTCTGTTATCGGGGATGGTTCTTTAACCGGCGGTATGGCCTATGAGGCGTTAAATAATGCAGCCAAGATAGAAACCAATTTTATTGTTGTTTTAAATGATAATAATATGTCCATCTCTGAAAATGTAGGTGGTATGTCTAAATATTTAAATAGTATCCGTACGGCAGATAGTTATCTGGATTTGAAGGCCGGAATTTATAATGCCCTGCGCGGCACCAAAGTGGGTGACAGTATGGTAAACCGCATCCGAAAAGCGAAAAGCAGTTTGAAATCTTTGGTAATACCGGGTATGCTGTTTGAGGATATGGGACTGACCTATTTGGGACCTGTGGATGGACACAATATTCAGGCTATGGTGAATGTGATTCAAGAGGCCAAAAGAGTAAAGGGGGCAGTCATGGTGCATGTACTGACCCAAAAGGGAAAGGGGTACGCTCCTGCAGAGCGTCATCCTGCCAGATTCCATGGAGCAGAGCCCTTTGAGATAGAGACAGGAATCCCTTCCAAGCCCAGAAACGTGGCTAATTATACAGATATTTTTTCTACTGTAATGTGTAAGCTGGGAGCCCGGGATGAAAAGATTGTGGCTATTACAGCAGCCATGCCGGACGGTACGGGACTAAAGCGTTTTCACAATATGTATCCGGATAGATTTTTTGATGTGGGCATTGCAGAAGAGCATGCGGTTACCTTTGCAGCAGGATTGGCGGCCGGGGGACTAAAACCGGTAGTGGCGATATATTCTTCCTTTCTGCAAAGAGCCTATGACCAGATAATCCATGATGTGTGCATTCAGAATCTGCCGGTGGTATTTGCCATAGACAGAGCAGGATTGGTAGGAAGTGACGGAGAGACCCATCAGGGTATTTTTGATTTGACTTATTTGACCGGGATTCCCAACATGCATGTATGTGCACCCAAGAATAAATGGGAATTGTCTGACATGCTGAAATTTGCGGTAGAACTGGAGGCCCCCATTGCAATCCGTTATCCCAGAGGAGCTGCTTATGCAGGCTTGGAGGAGCATCGTGCTCCCGTTGTACTGGGAAAAGCTGAGTGGATTTACAGAGAGCAGGAGATTGCCCTATTTGCACTGGGAAGTATGGTAAAGACTGCACAGCAGGTACGGGATATTCTGAAGGAAAAGGGCTATGGAGTGAGCCTCATTAATGCCAGATTTGCCAAACCCATTGATGAAGAGGCGGTGCTTGAGGCATGTAGGGAGCATCGGCTGATTGTAACCATGGAAGAAAATGTCTCTTGTGGCGGTTATGGTGAACAGGTACTGGAATGTATAACTGCTCATCATCAGACCAATGAAATTTTAAGTATCAGCATTCCCGATGCTTATGTGGAGCATGGTAATGTGGAAGTGCTGAAGCAGGAGATAGGAATTGATGTACAATCCTGTGTGGAACGTATTTTGCAGGCAGTGAATAAAGAGAACTGAGAATAGAGGAACCGTTCATGAAGGAACGTTTGGATGTTATTTTAGTAAATGAGGGTTATGCACCCTCCAGAGAGAAAGCCAAGGCCATCATTATGTCCGGTAATGTATATGTAAACGGACAAAAAGAGGATAAGGCAGGCACCACCTTTGATTTGACAAAGGTAAAATTAGAAGTACGGGGCAGTACCTTGAAATATGTAAGTAGGGGCGGATTAAAGCTGGAGAAGGCCATGGAGGTCTGGAGCTTTGATCTGACAGATAAGGTATGCATGGATATCGGTGCATCCACCGGAGGTTTTACAGATTGTATGCTGCAAAACGGAGCCAGAAAGGTGTATTCTGTGGACGTGGGCTATGGTCAATTGGCATGGAAATTACGTAATGACCCCAGAGTGGTATGTATGGAGCAGACCAATTTTAGGTATATGATACCTGCAGATATTGAAGATGCACTGGATTTTGCCAGCTGTGACGTGTCCTTTATTTCCTTGACCAAGATATTGATTCCGGCCCGGAATCTGTTAAAGACAGGGGGACAAATGGTGTGTCTGATTAAGCCCCAGTTTGAAGCAGGCCGTGAGAAGGTAGGCAAGAATGGTGTGGTCAGGGAACCCAAGGTTCATGAAGAGGTAATTCATAAGATTATAGATTTTGCGGACAGTGTAGGATTTCAAGTATTAAATCTGGATTTTTCCCCCATAAAAGGACCGGAAGGGAATATTGAGTATCTGGTACATTTATCTAAGAAGGATACATTGCCGGAAGAAATAACAGCACTTACAGAGCAGCAGGCGGAAGAGGGGTTGCGGGAACTGATAGAAACAAAAGGAGGCTTGTCCTATCAGGAGAAGTGGCCGGAGATGATTACTCAAATTGTACAGAATTCACACAATTTATAAATGTTGCATTACAAATGGGACATTGGGTGTAGACAGAGGTTACCATGAAAGAATTTCTGATTTTTACAAATAAGCATAAGGACCCTGAGCTTACCGTGACCCGACGGATTGAGCACTATTTAAATGCTCACGGGGCAGGAGTAAGTGTGCATGTATTGCAGTCTGACTGGAAGCGGACGGAGGATAGTGGGGACTTTGTATTTCCACCAAAGGTAGAATGCGTTTTGGTGCTGGGGGGCGATGGTACCGTGCTTAAGGCAGCCCGCCAGATGATGGATGAACAGGTACCCATTATCGGTGTGAATCTGGGCAGTTTGGGATACATGACGGAGATTGATTTGGAATGCTTGGAGGAATCTCTGGATAAGCTTTTGCAAGATGAATATGAAACGGAATGTCGCATGATGTTGGAGGGCTGTGTACAATTTGCAGATGGTGCTTTCCAAAAGGGACATTGTCTTAATGATATTGTGATTTCCAGAATCGGTTCTCTGCAGATTATGAAATTTAATATTTGGGTAAATGGCCGCTTTTTGAATGAGTATAGCGGTGATGGCATGATTGTAACTACGCCTACCGGTTCCACCGGTTATAATTTGTCTGCCGGAGGACCCATTGTGGAGCCGGGAGCCAGGATGATTATGTTGACCCCTATTTGTCCTCATACATTGAACCAAAGAAGTATTATTTTATCCCCGGAGGATGTGATAGAGATTCAGATTCCTGAGGGTAAGGAAGGGCAGAAACAGCAGATGGAGGTTACCTTTGACGGTAATCATAAGGTGCAGGTGACTACAGGTGATAAGATTCGTGTAGTCCAGTCGGATAAGGTGACAGAGTTTATCAAGGTAAGTCAGGTAAGTTTTTTGGATGTGTTACATAAGAAATTAAGCGAAAAGGCATAGCATATACAGGTACTTAGCAGAAAGGAACGGCACAGGATGAAACGGAGCAGACAGGCTGTAATTGCAGAAATAATTGAAAAGCATAATGTGGAGACCCAGGAGGAATTGGCCGGGTACCTGAAAGAAGCCGGTTTTTCTGTGACCCAGGCGACTGTTTCCAGAGATATCCGTGATATGAAGCTGTCTAAGGTACTGGGGGAAAACGGTAGACAAAAATATGCGATTTTAAAACAAAAGGAAGAGCATATCGGAGATAAGTATACCCGTGTGTTGCAGGATGGATTTGTATCCATGGATATGGCCCAGAATATATTGGTGATTAAGACCATATCCGGTATGGCTATGGCAGTGGCGGCAGCCTTGGATGCACTGAAATTGCCGGAGGTGGTAGGATGTATTGCAGGAGATGATACCATTATGGTAGCGGTACGGACCGTGGCAGATACCAAAGCGTTGATGGATAAGCTTCATGGCATGATTGGAAAGTAAGTGCTCCATAAGTAGAAATGAAACATATCGTAGATGTGTATCATGATAGAAACAGATTCGGAGAAGGTACATAAGGAGAGCAGAATGTTACAAAGTTTGCATGTAAAGAATCTGGCATTAATGGAAGAAACAGAAGTAGTATTTGAGGAAGGTTTAAATATCCTTACAGGTGAAACCGGTGCTGGTAAGTCCTTACTGATCGGTTCCGTAAATTTGGCTTTGGGAGCCAAGTTTGATAAGGATATGCTTCGGAAGGGTGCGGATAGTGCTTTGGTAGAACTGGTATTTCAGGTAGAGGATGACCAGGTAACTGACACATTACGCAAAATGGATCTGGAAGCAGATTCTGAAGGGACAGTGATTCTTACCCGCAAAATGCAGGTGGGAAAGAGTATTTTTAAAATTAACGGGGAAACTGTTACAGCCAAACAGGTGAAAGAATTGGCGGAGGTGTTGATAGATATTCATGGGCAGCATGAGCACCAGTCCCTACTACATAAGAAAAAGCATTTGGAGATACTGGATGCATATGCAGGAGAGGCACTTGCCGCTCCTAAGGCAGAAGTAGCCAGATTGTATAGTGTCTGTAAGGAATTAAAAAGTAAGCTGGATCAGGAAACACTGGATGAAGGGCAGAAGTCCAGGGAACAGGCATTGGCTGAATTTGAATTGCAGGAGATTACGGATGCGGCACTGACCTTGGGAGAGGATGAGGAATTAGACCGAAAATATCGCATCATGGTAAATGGACAGAAGATTACGGAAGGATTGGCAGAATGCCATATGCTTACCGGGAATGAAAGCCAGATGGGAGCGGCAGGTTCCCTGGGCAGAGCATTAAGGGCACTTCGTAACGTTGCCGGATATGATAAACAGCTGGAACAATTGGAAGCACAGCTGGCGGATATTGAGAATCTTTTGTCAGATTTTAACCGGGATGTGATGGCGTATCTGGATGATTATGAATTTGATGGAGCACAGTTTCAGGCAGTAGAGAGCCGGTTAAATCAGATTAACCGATTAAAGGATAAATATGGTGCTACCATTGAGGAGATACTGGCATATGGTGCATCCAGACAGGAATTATTGGATAAATTGAATGATTATGATGCCTACATCGAGGAATTGGAAGCACAGCTATGCAAGCAACAGGAAGCACTGGAGGCGGCTTGTGCCAAAGTATCCGCAATCCGTAGCCAAAACGCTGCATATCTGGAGAAGGCTTTGCAGGAATCCTTAGATAATCTGAATTTCCTGACTGTGAAATTTAAGATACAGGTACAGGCTAAACAAAATATTACCACCGGTGGTTATGATGAAGTAGAATTTTTGATTTCCACCAATCCCGGTGAAGAGGTAAAGCCCTTGGGCCAGGTGGCCAGTGGCGGTGAATTGTCCAGAGTGATGCTGGCTATTAAGACCGTATTGGCGGAAAGAGATGCCATTGACACTTTGATTTTTGATGAAATTGATGCAGGTATCAGTGGTAAAACTGCCTGGAAGGTGGCCGGTCAGCTGAATCAGGTGGCCAGGGCACATCAGGTGCTTTGTATTACGCATCTGCCTCAGATTGCAGCTATGGCAGATGCACATTATGTGATTGAAAAATGTACCAGTGACGGGCATACCATCACGGATGTTCGCAGGCTTAAGGAACAGGATAGTACGGCAGAATTGGCCAGATTATTGGGAAGTGATACGCTTACGGATGCGGCACTTAAGAATGCAGAAGAGATGCGTTTACAGGCACTTACATTAAAGTCATAAATAAAATTTGAAAATGGACACATACTAAAAAGCAGAGAGACGCTTATAGGAGCGACTCTCTGCTTTTACTCATGGCAAGGGATGAACTGGGAGATAGAGTATGTGGAAAGATTCAGATTTTGATTTGGTAAACAATAGAGTGCTGGGATACGCAAAGGATGAAATGCAGACGCTGTTGCAGGATTGGACCAGATGTATCAGACGTTATCGCAATTATCGCATTTTATTGTGTAGTGTTCTGAGTGTTTGTGTTTTTTTATTAGGCATATTGGAATACAGTTACTTATACAACAGAATACCGGCCAGAATTAATATCCGGGCAGGACAGGAGGAGACCATTGACTTGGGACTGCCGGTAAAGGGGGAATTATTGACGGTGGGCTCTTCGGGAGAAAGTAATATCCCGGAAGGGGCAGTAACCATTGATTTTAGTAAGCCGGTAACATTAAAGTCAGATGGACTAACAGAATATTTGCTGGAAATAAAGCTTTTTGGTATTTTTACCATGAAAGAAGTGGGGATTCAGGTTATCCAAGAGCAGGAAATTATACCGGTAGGAGAACCCATTGGGCTTTATATGGAAACGCAGGGAGTGCTGGTGGTTGGTGTAGGAGAATTTACTGATGCCGGCGGTACCAAGATATCTCCTTCTAAATCAGTACTAAAATCCGGTGATTATATTCAGGCTGTAAATGGGCAGGAAGTGGCAGATAAAAGACAGATTGTAGATATGGTAGCCCAGTGTGAGGGGGAGACCATGGAATTTGATGTCATGCGGCAGGGAGAATTGGTACAGGTGTCAGTGACACCCCGGCAGGATAATGCAGGGGAATATAAAATCGGCGTATGGCTGCGTGATAATACCCAGGGAGTAGGAACCCTTACTTATGTGGATGGCAGTGGCAATTATGGAGCCTTGGGCCATAGTATTGCGGATGTGGATACCGGAAGGGCACTGGTATTGGATTCGGGTACTTTGTACCGGGCCAAAATTGTAGGGGTAGAAAAAGGTGTAATAGGTGAGCCGGGAGAAATAACCGGATATATTTCCTATACGGATAAGGATATGCTTGGGACCATAGAGGTAAATTGCGATGCGGGGGTGTATGGGACTTTGTACGACAAAGCAAAGCCCTATTTTGCAGGAGATGCCATGCCTATTGGTTTCAAGCAGGAAATCAAAAAGGGAGAGGCTCAAATATTAACTACCATTGGGGAAAAAACTGATTATTATGATATACGGATTACCGGCTTAAAATATGATAGTAGCAGTGTGAACCGGGGGATTGAAATTGAGGTGACCGATGAGGAGCTGCTTGCGTTAACCGGCGGAATTGTACAGGGGATGTCGGGCAGTCCCATAGTCCAAAATGGGCGAATTGTGGGTGCAGTGACACATGTTTTAGTGAATGATCCAACTAGGGGTTACGGAATTTTTATAGAGAATATGCTGGAGCATTGAGAAATGTAGCAGACATAAGGAAAGTCGATATGGGAGCTTGCTCGCAATATCGACTTTTTCTTATGGCTGATATATGGCGAAAGCCATACAGCGAGAAGTAGCGAAGCGGATTCGAGCTGCATTTCTCAATTAAGTAGTGGGATGCGAGGCGATAGCCAAACACTGAGGAAAAGCGAAGCTTTTTCGAAGTGGCTTGGACAGAAAGATTAAGAAAAATAGGGACGAGTTATGTTGGAGCAACAAAAATTTGCCCATTTTATGGAGGAGAAAAATGAATAAATTTATACCATTATCAAGTTTAAAGGATACAACAGGAATTGTTGAATTATGTAATAAGGCAGGCGAGCCTGTAGTGGTAAACAGAAATGGAGAACTTAAATTAGTTATTATGACAAAGGATATTTTCAATGAATATTTTCGGATTAGAAAACCAAATGGAGAATTAGATATTGAGAAGGAGTATTTGAGAAGAAAAGCAATTATAATGTTTGTTAAAAAGACTTTTTGAAATAAAACACAGAAATAAGCGGCTTTATTTCAAAAACATAATGACTTTTGAAATAAATCACTACACTATTTAAAAAAAATGCAACTTTACACAAAAAAATTCAATAGAAATTGACTTAAAAGTATTTACGTTATATAATTATATTGAAAAAAATGTGATAATGTTGCAGAAAAATTCAATAGAGGAAATGCGAATGGAAATTAAAAGAGATTATTATTTAAATAAATTAATAACAAAAAAACACAATGGATTGATAAAAGTAGTAACCGGTATGAGGCGTTGTGGAAAATCATATTTACTTTTTGAATTGTTTAAGAAACATTTATTAGAAAGCGGTGTACAGAAAGATCATATTATTGAGATGGCATTTGATTCGTATGATAACAAAAAGTTTCGAAATCCGGAAGTTCTTTATCCATATGTGAAAGAAAAACTGGTAGATGAACAAATGTATTATATTTTATTTGATGAGGTTCAATTACTAAGTGAATTTGAAGCAGT
>JAFUKS010000013.1 GCA_017473445.1 Lachnospiraceae bacterium | reverse complement strand
GTATCTCCTTATTTTGCTGGGAAGTTTGGCCTTGAATTATCTTTGCAGTATTCTCTATGAGAAATATCCGGGTCCTCTCCAGCAGAAACTGGTACTGGCCCTGGGCTTATCAGGCAACATTGGGATTTTATTCTATTTTAAATATTTCAATTTCTTTGTGGATAATTGTAATTTCCTGTTTCACAGTGATTGGCAGATAGAACGCATTGCCCTTCCTTTGGGAATCAGTTTTTTTACCTTCCAGCAATTGTCCTTTGTGATAGACCGGTATCGTAAGGCGGCTCCTCATTATTCCTTTTTGGATTATGGATGCTTTGTGACCTTTTTCCCACAGCTGATTGCGGGACCTATTGTACTTCACAGCGAGTTTGTTCCCCAGTTGCAAGCCAGAAAGAATCGTTGTGTGGATGTTGCACTTTTCTATGACGGTGTTGCTTTATTCATATTGGGATTGGGCAAGAAGGTATTACTGGCAGATGTACTGGCTATTCTGGTAAATGCAGAGTTTCAGAATATCCCTTATTTAGATGCTCCGAGTGCATGGCTGACGGTTATCTGCTATATGTTCCAGTTATATTTTGATTTTAGCGGCTATTGTGATATGGCCAGGGGTATTGGGCGCATGTTTGGCTTTGAATTGCCCATTAACTTTGATTCCCCTCATATGTCCGTATCCGTGTCAGATTTCTGGCGCAGATGGCATATGACCTTATCACGCTTTCTGACTACCTATATTTATTTCCCTTTGGGTGGAAATCGCAAGGGCATGGCAAGACAGTGTCTGAATCTGATGATTGTATTTCTGGTAAGCGGTTTTTGGCACGGAGCCAACTGGACCTTTGTGGTATGGAGCTTGTTGCATGGGGTAGCCATGGTGACGGAAAAGCTGTTCCCCCGGCTGCAATTTAAGAATGTATGGATAAGAAGGTTGACTACCAATTTATTTATGCTGGTCACTTTGGCGGTTTTCCGCAGTGATTCCCTCAGTCAGGCAGGAATGCTTTTGCAGAAAATGTTTGCCGGCGGTTTTCGCAATATGTTTGTAGGAGTCTGCAATATGATGCAGATTCCGGAGACTTATGCCATTCGCAAGGGCTTATCCATGTTATATCCCCAAGGACTGAATCCTTTCTTTGTGATATGTGTATTGGTGCTTTTGACCATTGCGATTATCCTGACCATCGGGCCCAAGGCGGAACAATGGATTGAAAAATGGGGACGGACCAAGAGGGGCCTGTTATGTCTGGCTACGATTTTGGTTTGGTCATTTATTTCTCTTTCCCAGGTAAGTGTTTTTCTGTATTTTAATTTTTAGGAGATACAAAAGTGAGTAAAAAGAAAGCGTTGAAAATATTGGGAGGATTGATTGTCGTAGAAGTGCTTGCAATCGCACTGCTGGTATGGCTGTTTGATCCCTTTTACCAATATCATGAACCTTTTTTCGGTTTACAGAAGGTAATGTATGATAGGGACAATCAGGTCCCCGGTTCTCTGCGTAATTTTGCGTATGACAGGGTGGTGTTGGGCTCTTCCATGGTAGAGAATTTCGATACCGATTATTTGGATAGTCAGGATGGTCTGGTAACCATCAAAGCCATTAAGTCTGCGGGGAGAACGGCGGATTTGTTGTACTATTTAGATGTGGTACATGAATATCAGGAGGTACAGGAGATATACTGGGGGCTGGATATTGCAGGCTTGACAGCGGACCCGGTTACGGTTATGTATGAGGATGATATTCCCAAATATCTGCATACGGATACCATATTGGATGATATAGAGTATTTGTTTAATAAGCAGGTGATTTTTGAAAAAATCCCTTTGCATATTGCTTCTTCTTTTATGAATCTGAATGTAGGAGGACAAGCCTATCAGTGGCATCAGGATAAGACCTTTGGTGCGCAGCAGGCCATGGATGCTTATGTAAAGCCGCAGGAGAATCTACCGCCTCAGGATATTACCCAATATAAGATTGATATTGGGAAAAATGTGCAGATGATTGCAGATGAGATCAATGCACACCCGGAGATAGAGTACAAGCTGTTTTTTACACCCTATTCCATGTTGTGGTGGGATTGCGGATATACCAATGGCTTAGGCGAAGCCTATTATTATGCCATTGAAGAAGCTATGCGGAGCTTGGTGGAATGTGAGAATGCGGAGCTTTATTTCTTCCAGACCAAAAGGGATATTGTTTGTGACCTGGACAATTATATGGACATGTTTCATTATAAGCCCTGGGTCAACCAATATATGTTGGAGGCCATGGAAAAGGGAGAACATAGAGTGACCCGGGAGAATTATCAGCAGGCACTCGCTGAATTACAGGAATTGTACAAATATATTGTGGAGGAAGGAATCTATCTGTACTATGAGAGATGAGTTCCCCGGTAAAAGTAACATTTTCCTTGACAATTTGTTAACACGTTACTATAATGAAGCTAATTGAATAGGGCTATGGTGGTATATCCCCATAGAAAGACGATGATGGAGACAGTACTTATCCCTGGAAAGTCACAGAGAGCCGCGGTAGCTGAGATGCGGTACGAGTAAAGCGATGAAGAAGATCCCTCCTGAGTTGCAGCACCAAAGCTGAAGTTTCAGCCGGTAGATGTTGTCGGCCTCCTCCCGTGACAGAGGACGCATATGTTGGTATGTCGTAGATGGATGATGTGAAGATTTTTCGAGCTTCTGCCGTTTGCGGCAGGAGCTTTTTATGATTTACAGAAAGGATTAGAAACATGAGTAAAACAGTAGAAATCAGATGGCATGGTCGTGGTGGACAGGGTGCCAAGACTGCAGCGCTGCTTCTGGCAGATGTAGCATTCAAAACAGGTAAGTATGTACAGGGCTTTCCGGAGTACGGTCCTGAGCGTATGGGTGCACCCATTACCGCTTATAACAGAATCAGTGATCAGCCCCTGACCGTACATTCCAATATTTATGAACCGGATTATGTGGTAGTAGTGGACGAGACCTTGCTGGAGAGCATTGATGTGACCAATGGTTTGAAAGCAGATGGAGCCATTATCATCAATTCCCAGCGTCCCAAGGAAGAACTGCTTCCGCTGCTGAACGGTTATCAGGGGGGCGTGTATGTGCTGGACGCCCGTGAGATTTCCATTCGTGCCCTGGGTAAAAATTTCCCCAATTCTCCCATGCTGGCAGCTACCGTAGCTGTATCCGGTGTCATGGGACGGGAGGATTTTCTTGGAGAGATGAGACAATCCTTCCAGCACAAATTTGCTAAGAAACCGGAAGTAATCGATGGTAATATGATGGCTCTGGAGCTGGCCTTCAATCAGGTTGGATGCTAATACATAAAAGAAAGGTACGAAAACATGATACAGGATAGAATTAACGAAAAGAGCCCTTGGCAGGATATTACCGAGGGAAATAAAATATTTGAGGCAGCTACCTCTAAAGAATTTTGTACCGGTGAGTGGCGTACTTTCACTCCCGTGTTCCATGAGGAAAAGTGCAAGCAGTGTTTGCTTTGTGTGCCCGTATGTCCCGATTCTTCCATTCCCGTAAAGGATTGTAAGAGAGGGGAATTTGATTATGATCATTGTAAGGGCTGCGGCATCTGTGCCAAGGTATGTCCTTTTGACGCAATTACTATGAGGGAGGGTAAATAAATGGCTATCAGAGAACGTTTATCAGGTAATGAAGCGGTTGCCTATGCAATCAAGCAGATTAATCCGGATGTAATGCCTGCATTTCCTATTACACCCTCCACTGAGATTCCCCAGTATGTGGCAAATTATATTGCCAATGGGGAGATTGATACCGAATTTATTCATGTGGAAAGTGAACACAGTGCCATGAGTGCCACCCTGGGAGCTTCCGCGGCAGGTGCCAGAGCCCTGACTGCTACCTCTTCCTGTGGTATGGCATTGATGTGGGAGGAGCTGTATGTGGCTGCTTCCGACAGATTGCCCATTGTACTGGCATTGGTAAACAGAGCCCTTACCGGTCCCATCAATATCAATGCAGACCATTCTGACAGTATGGGTGCCAGAGATTCCGGCTGGATTCAGATTTATGCAGAATCCAATCAGGAGGTATATGATAATTTCCTGCAGGCATTCCCCATTGCAGAGCATAAGGATGTAATGCTTCCTGTGATGATTTGTCAGGACGGATTTATCACCAGTCATGGTGTAGAGAATATCTTATTGGTTGAGGATGACAAGGTAAAGGAATTTGTAGGCGAGTATGAGCCGGAGCATTATCTGCTGCATCCCACAGAGAAGATGGCGGTAGGTCCTTATGCGGTATCCAATTACTATATGGAGACCAAGCGTGCCCAGAGACAGGCTATGCTCAATGCTAAGCAGGTGATTCTGGATATGGCTGCCAAATTCGAGCAGATGACCGGCAGAAAGTATGGTTTCTTTGAGGAGTACCGGATGGAGGATGCAGAGTACGCTATCGTCATCATCGGTTCCGCAGCAGGTACCTGTAAGGCTGCTATTGAGGAAATCCGTGCTACCACCGGCAAGAAGGTAGGACTTTTAAAGATTCGTGTATTCCGTCCTTTTCCTGAGGAGGAAATTGCACAGGCCCTGTCCCATGTAAAGGCTGTGGCCATTATGGACAGAAGTGAAATGTTTGCAGGCAGCTGCGGCCCCTTAGGTGCAGAGGTGCGGGCAGCACTGTTCCAGGCGAAGAGTCAGGCAGAGGTTGTGAATTATTTCTATGGTCTGGGTGGCAGAGATATTACCGTGCAGGATTTCATGCAGGTGTATGACAATTTGGAGAATATTGCAAATACGCATGTAGTAACCGGAATGTACGATTATATCGGCCTTAGAGAGCGCTAAGAATAGATTTGTAAGAAAAGCGAAAGGGAAAATCATGGAAAAAACATATAATTTTAAAGAAGTGATGAATAAACCTGAAAGATTGGCGCCAGGTCACAGAATGTGTGCAGGCTGTGGTGGTACCGTGGCGGTACGTACAGTCCTGAGAGCGCTTCATGAGGGAGACAAGGCGGTTATTGGTAATGCCACCGGTTGCTTGGAGGTATCTTCCTTTATGTACCCCTACACTGCGTATGAGGATAGCTATATACATAACGCTTTTGAAAATGCAGGTGCTACCTTATCCGGTGTGGAGACTGCTTATAAAGCCTTAAAAAAGAGAGGAAAAATCAAAGATAATTACAAATTTATCACCTTCGGCGGAGATGGCGGTACCTATGATATCGGTTTCCAGTCCTTGTCCGGTGCCATGGAGCGTGGACATGATATGGTGTATGTTTGCTACGATAACGGTGCATATATGAATACCGGCACTCAGCGTTCCTCTGCGACTCCCCAGTATGCAGATACCACTACCACTCCCGCAGGATCTGTTTCTAATGGTAAGGTACAGATTCGTAAGGATTTGGCTGCCATTATGGCAGAGCATCATATTCCCTATGTGGGACAGAGCACCTATATCAGCAATTTCAAGGACCTGTATACTAAGGCGGAAAAAGCCATCTATACACCCGGTCCTGCATTCCTGAACGTAATGTCTCCTTGCCCCAGAGGATGGGGCTATGAGCCTTCTGAAATGATGAATATCTGTAAGCTGGCAGTGGATACCTGCTACTGGCCTATGTTTGAAGTGGAAGAGGGCAAATGGAAGCTTAGCTATGCTCCCAAGAATAAGCTGCCTATTGAGGACTTCCTTCGTCCCCAGAGACGTTTTAAGCATCTGTTTAAGAAAGGCAATGAAGAACTGCTGGTAGCCTTCCAGGAAGAAATCGACCGCAGATGGGAAGAACTGCGTAATAAGTGCGAATAAATTTTTTGTAAAATCCCCGGTGCTTTGATTAAATTTTTCTAAAACACCGGGGATTTTTTACCTTTTTAAGGAAAAATATGCTATACTTTGAAAAATTATTTTAGGAGGATAATTATATGGGAAATAAATTTCAAAAAACAATGAAGAAAATATTTACTGTGTTGACGGTGTTGGTGGTAGTCACTATTTTGATGGCAATCCTTGGAAACTTGGGATTGGGCAATAAGTATGTGAATCTGGTAGCCGGAGGGGGACTTTTATTATTAAATGTATCTGTACTGATGCAGGCATACGGTATTATATCTAATCGGATGCTGAAGCCCTTGGCACAATTGGAGCAGGAAGTCAAGGAATTGACCACCGGTAATTTGGATGCAAAGATTACATACACCGGTGAAGATGAATTGGGCTCCCTGGCCAATAGCGAGAGGGAAGTGATTGCAATTTTGAAAACTGTAATCGAAGATATTACAGAAATGGTAAGGGAATTTCAAAAGGGCAATTTCAATGTGAATAGTCAGCATCCGGAGGTATATGTAGGGAGCTTCCGGGTGTTGCAGGAGGAGCTGGTGACCTTGGTAAGGGTATTCAGCGATACCATGCGAAATATTGACAGGGCATCTGAGCAGGTAGCAGCAAGCTCCGGCGAATTGGCAATGAATGCCCAGGATATGGCCCAGAGAGCCACTGATCAGGCGGCAGTGGTGGAAGAGTTGCTGGCTACGGTAAATGTGGTAACAGACCAGGTGGTGGAAAATGCAGAAACCACAGATGTGGCACATGATAATGCCAAAACCATCGGAGAACAGGCACATATCAGTAAGGTAAAGATGAGTGAGTTGACTGAGGCCATGGAGAGCATCAAGGAAACCTCCGCAGAGATTGAGAAGATAATTGTAGATATTGAGGAAATAGCCGCCCAGACGAATTTGTTGTCTTTAAATGCAGCCATTGAAGCGGCGAGAGCAGGAGAGGCAGGAAGAGGTTTTGCAGTGGTAGCTGACCAGATTAGAAAGCTGGCAGAGGACAGTGCAAGCAGTGCGGTGACCACCAAAGAATTAATTAATAAATCCATTGCAGAGGTACAACGTGGGAATGTTATTACGGAACAAACTGCCGCTGCATTAAATAGAGTCATCGAAGAGATGGATGGTATTGTAATGGCGGTGGCTAAAATCAGAGTTGCTTCTGATACCCAGGCTGCATCGGTAAAAGAGATTGAGACCAGTGTGGAACAGATTAACGGTGTGGTACAGACCAATTCTGCTTCTGCCCAGGAAACCTATGCTACCAGCGAGGAGCTTTCTGCCCAGGCGGTTACTTTGAAAGGATTGGTAGACCAATTTCAATTATGGGAGGATTAATTTGGAAAAATCGATGAATATGACGGTATCGCCGGTGTGTTCCAAGGATGGTAAACAGTATGCCTTCGTGTCCTTTACAGATGGACCAAGAACTGCAGAAGGCCGGATTCCGGAATGCAAAATCTTATCTGCCAAGGGTTTTACACCGGAGGAGATAGAGCAGTTAGAAAACTATATGAAACGGGAACTGACAAGGCTGAAAAAGATGGCCGCAGGTATCCGTATTTTAGATGCGTTTATGAAGTAGAACATGTGCTTGAAAAGGCTTGTATTCTGTCGATTATGGGCATATAATATCCTTGTGGTATTGTGCCTATTTTTGGCATAATACAAGCCTTGTTTTTTGTGTGAGGAAATGGGAAATGAAAGGTAAGTTTTTGGGGCAGATATTGATGCTTTTCATCTGCGTGATGTGCATCAAAGCAACTGCATATGCCCAGGAAGCGCAGTATACGGATACGGTGATAGAGACAGAAGGCTTTGCCCGTGGAGAACGGGTGACCGATGGTGATACAGATACCTATTCCAAGACCGCGGAAGGTGGGCAGATTACCATCTCCCGAGAAGATGGTATCAGTGGAATATATATCAAGTTTGACCGGCTTCCTCAGCAGTGGACTTTAACTATTTTGGACACCGGTGAGAGCTTTACTTGCGGGAACAATGGTTTTTTGCATGAGTACGTGGATGTGGCAGCATTGGTGGACAAAGGGGTGGACAGCTTGCAGCTACAATTTCCTGCGGGTACAGTAATTGCAGATGTATACGGATTTTCCACAGGAGAATTGCCTAAGTGGATACAGAGATGGGAGCCTCCCTGTGAGGAAGCAGATTTGCTACTGATTTCCTCCCATACCGATGATGAGCAGCTGTTCTTTGCAGGTATATTGCCCTATTATGCAATCGAGAGGGGATTGCAGGTACAGGTGGCTTATGTGGTGCAGCATTTTGAGGCAAACGGCAGAGCCAATCATGTGCGGCCCCATGAACAATTGGATGGTTTGTGGGCAGTGGGTGTGACCCACTATCCGTTGATGTCGGATTTCCCGGATTTATATGCAGAGTCCAAGGACAGAGATACTGCCTTCGCCCAGGCTTCTAAGGTATACGAGGCCCAGGGGATTACATATGATGATTTTATAGGATATCTTACAGAGTGCCTGCGTAGGTGCAAACCGTTGGTGGTAGTGTCTCATGATTTAAACGGAGAGTATGGTCACGGGACTCATGTTCTGTGCTCGTCAGCGTTGACAGAGGCCATAGCGTATGCGGCAGACGAGACTTACAGACCGGAAAGTGCCAAGCAGTATGGTACCTGGCAGGTGGAGAAGACTTATTTGCATTTATATAAAGAAAATCCCATTGTAATGGATTGGGATATTCCCCTTGCGTCTCTGGGAGGTAAGACACCTTTTCAGGTGACCCGGGAGGGATTTGATTGCCACAAGAGCCAGCATTGGACCTGGTTTTACAAATGGATTTACGGAAATGAATCCCGACCGGTAAATAAGGCCGCTGATATCCGCAGCTATTCTCCCTGCAAATATGGTCTTTATGACAGTCAGGTAGGAGCGGATGTAATAGGAGGCGACTTTTTTGAGAATGTGAGTAGCTATGAAGAGCGGGCAAAGGCGGCAGCCGAAGCGGAAGCAGCGGCCAAAGCGGCAGCAGAAGAGGCAGCCCGGGAGCAGGCACGGCTTAAAAAGGCAGCAAAGGAAGCACAGATGGTAGAAATCAGTCGGCAGATTATGATGGCTTTGACAGATGCCAGATGTAGCGGCAGCAAAGATTAAGATACCCATGCAGGCGTAAGTATGAAAGGTACGATGGCAGGCAAAAGGATGGATAAGATGACGGACATAAGAACGGACGAACAGACAGAATTGAATACAAGCATGCATACCGAAGTACAGGGATTGACCGTGATTATTCCTGCTTTTAAGCCGGAGCCCGGACTTGAGGCTATTTTACAGGAGTTGTTGGCCGTAGGCTTTGAGGATGTGTTGGTGATCGATGACGGTAGTGGTGAGGCCTATGCTCCCATTTTTGCCCGGGCGGTGGAACTTAATGGATGTACGGTGTTGCATCACGAAATGAACCGGGGAAAAGGTGCTGCATTAAAGACCGCTTTTCGCTTTGTGCTGGAGCATCGTCCCGGAAGTCGGGGAGTAGTCACCGCAGATGCGGATGGTCAGCATTTAATCAAGGATATTCTGGCAGTGGCCAAGGCAGTAGCCGAAAGTGGCAAGGTGGTGCTGGGAGTGCGGGATTTTTCGGACCCCAAGGTACCTGCCAGAAGTAAATTTGGAAATAATATTACCATCGCTGTATTCCGGCTGTTTTTTGGTATGAGGATACAGGATACCCAGACAGGGCTACGGGGAATTCCCTTAGAATATCTGGAGGGATTGTTGCAGGCAGGTGGGGATAGATACGAATATGAAACCAATATGCTTTTTCAGATGAACCGGCAGGCCATTCCCTATGAGCAGGTGCCTATTTCCACAGTCTACATAGATGAAAACAGTACCTCCCATTTTAGGGTGATCCGGGACAGTATCCGTATTTACGCATTGATCCTAAAATACCTTTTCAGCTCCGTGGGGGCATCGGTAATAGATGCACTGGTATTTTATATTGTCAAGAGCGGGGGCTTTTTTGGATTTTTGCCCATTCCCCTAACTTTTACGGCAGCATTTATTGCCCGGGCCATTTCCTCCATTACCAATTATCTGGTCAATGCAAAGGTGGTATTCGGTGATAAGGTAAATGGGAAAACACTAATAAAGTATTACCTGCTGGCAGCATTTCAGATTATGGTATCCGCAGTGCTGGTGTTTGTTACGGAACATCTGCTGCATATCTGGTCTCCGGTTTTATCCACTTTGGTAAAAATCATTGTGGATACCGTATTATTCTTTTTTAGCTTCCGGATTCAGCACAAATGGGTGTTTGCGGGAGAGAAGCTTGGAAAGGGACAAGAGAATGAAAGAAAAGAAAGTAACTTTTAAGAAAATATATCTATGCTTTTGCCTATTTCTGGTTATTTGTGTGGTAGGAGCATTGCTTTATGTGAACCGGCTTTTGCATCGCTATGAACAGCTTCGCCCGGAACAGCAGGTACAGCAGGCCATGGACTTATTGGCCGAGGATGCAGCAGGCAGTGATTTTTGGAGTAAGTATGGACTACCCGAGGTAACGGCGGGAAAGTACGAGGCCCATCTGGATGTGCAGAAGACCTATCAGCAACTGTTTCAGGCAAAAGACCTGGAATTTGCCGTAAAGAATGGTGCCCATGAGGAAGATGAGCTTATTTATCAGGTGAGAAGTGAAGGCACGCCATTGGCAGAGATTCAGCTGAAGGCCAAGGGCCCCGCAGAAATGAAACTGGCGGTACTAAGCTTTCGGGAATGGGAAGTGAAATCAGTGCGTCCTCTTTTGGAAGCAATGGATTATACTCTGGCTCTGCCGGATGATTTCCGGGTATGGGTAAATGGAGTGGAGGTTCCCGGGGTGGCAGAAGTTTCCGGTACCGGTGAGGAGATTACCTACCATTTGGAGCAGCTTTATCTGCAACCTCAGCTGGAAATTAAGGATCATTTAGGAGAAAAAGTAAGCTATAAGATTAAGAATCAGATGATTGAGGCGGAATTTTACAATTATGCCCTGATTCTGCCGGAAGCATTGCAGGTGACCTTGGATGGTGAGCCTTTGACGGGCGAACTGGAGGGGGCAGACAGATTGTATTATCAGATCCGTACTTTGGAAAAGCCTAAGGTGTGCATTTCTGATGCGTGGGGTAATCAGGTGGAGTATCAGGGAGAAAGTCATCTGCCCCTGACCTTCAAAACCATCCAAACAGATGACAGATACCGGGTGCAGGCTCTGGGAGCAGAGGTTCCCGAGGCGGCAGTGAGTACCCAGGAAAATCCGGAATATAGATTCTTACAGGATTATGTGGAGCAATTACCGGAAATCAAAAGCTACCAGCTTGCCATTTTGATGGATGAGGCTGAGATTGCTGTTTGGGATGAGCAGGGAGAGCCGGTGGCCCTTTCCGCAGATAAGACCCACTACGATTTTGTGGGTAGTATCCGGGGATTGGAGCAGGTACCCGGGGAAATAGAGGCAGAGGTGGATGTATTAGAGGCAGCCCGGAACTGGAGCCTGTTTATGTCCAATGACCTGCCCTTTGCCCAGGCCTCCAAGCATTTACTGGCAGGCTCCTATCAGTATGAGGTGGCAAGAAAATACGCTACCGGTGTGGATATCCGCTATACCAGCGAACACACTCTGATGGCCCCGGCATTTACGGATGTGCAGGTGACCAATTACATACAGCTGGCAGAGAATTGCTTTTCTGTGGATATCAGTTTCGTAAAGCATATGCGGCTTAGAACCGGACGTAAGGTAGATGACCCTATGAATGACCGGTTTTACTTTGTAAAGTATGATGATACCCAGGACGGGGTGGACAATCCCGGATGGAAGATTGCCGGTATGAAGGAGATTGTAAATAATGAGTGAGCAGACAACAACAGATAAAAAAAGCCTGGGAAGGCGTCTTGGCTGCTTTGTAGGGCGCACCTTGCTATGCCTGATAACAGTGCTGGCAGCGCTGGTGATTACCCTATTTTTGGCCTTGAAGATGCTTTGTTCCCCATCCTTTCCCCATGTACAACAGACCTTTGTCACCACCATTCTGGAGACCGGACAGCTGAAGTTTTTGGCATCCTGGTTTCTGTCACCGGAGGAGATTCAGACCATTGTGGACAGCAACTCCATGAAAGCATTTCATGCGGAGGTTAATACGGACCTGATAAAAAAAGGCAATTTCGGTAAGGTGGATGTACAGGGGCAGGAAAGGGAGGAAGAAGCAGCAGACATAGAGATTGTAGAGGTGGCAGGGACCACCTATACGGGTACCATGATGATTGTAAAGGACCCCTCCCGCATCAGTCTGGCCACCATCTATCCTTGGCGGGAGAAGGGTGTGACATTAGATAAGCTGGTAAAGGACAACGGAGCCATAGCCGGTATCAACGGCGGATTATACAATTCCACAAACAATACCGGAGGCAGTCCCCATGGGGTGGTGGTATCTAATGGTGAAATTCAGTACAATAAGCCCCAGGCGTATAAGGGGCTGGTGCTGATTGGTTTTACTGAGGATCATATCTTGCAGATTGTGGATATTTCCAAGATGAACGAGGCAGAGGTAGAAAATCTGGTGAAGGAAATGAAAATCCGGGATGCGGTGACCTTCCAGGAGGAAGCCAGCGATGCCAATAATCATTTCGTACAGCTGATTATCAATAATGAGGCCCGGGAAATGAACGGTATGGGCAGTGGCTTGAATCCCAGAACTGCGATCGGGCAGCGGGAGGACGGTGCTGTGCTCCTGTTTGTTACCGATGGTCGAGGCAAATCCGGACATTTGGGAGCCTCCTGCGCAGATTTAATCAGTGTTATGCAGGAATTCCAGGCGGTCAATGCGGCCAATCTGGATGGAGGCAGTTCTTCCTGTATGTATTACAACGGGGAGTATTTGATGACCAGTGTAACCTTCTATTACGATAATTCTTCCTGGAGACTACCGGCAGGATTTGTTGTGAAATAACGAGAAACTGACGAGAGAAACTTATGAAAAAGCGACAAAGTATAAGCACATTAGCCTTGGCGGCGATGCTCGGTATTCTTTGTACCGGATGTGCACCGCAGGCCAAAGAGGAACAGACCCAAGTGGTAGCAGTGATGGCATCGGTTAAGCAGGTGGCAGGGCAAATGACCTATGAAGAGCCGGAGCCCCTACCGGAGCCTGAGCCGGAACCGGTATTTCAAGAATACGATATTGAACTCATGGCCATAGGAGACAATTTGATGCATATGGGCATCGTCTATACAGGGAAGCAAAAGGACGGCAGCTACAATTATGACTGTCTCTTTGATGAGCTTTCGTCCTTTCTGGAGACGGCGGAGATTAAGGTTATCAACCAGGAGACTATTTTGGCAGGAAATGACCTGGGTTTTTCCGGGTATCCGAAATTTAATTCTCCCACGGAGGTGGGGGATGCTATTGGGGCAGCAGGCTTTAATGTGGTGCTTCATGCTTCCAATCATGCGGGAGACAAGGGAATTGAAGGCTTGCAGAATTGTGTAACCTTCTGGGAAAGCCATCCGGAGGTGCTGATGACCGGCATTCACAAGGAGGCAGCCCCCAGTCATGAGATTCCGATACTTACCATAGACGGAGTGGATTTTGCCATATTGAATTATACCTATAGTGCCAATGCCTCTACCCTGAAGCAGGAGCTGAGGGGGCATTTGAATATGCTTTGTAATTGGAATGAGGAGAATGGCCAAATTGACTATAAGGTATTACATCCCCAGGTGCTGGCAGATATTGCGGCAGCAGAGGAGCTGGCAGATGTGACAATCGTATTCCCTCACTGGGGCAATGAATACAAGACCAGTCCCTCCAAGTATCAGAAGGAATTTGCCCGTCAGATGACGGAGGCGGGAGCGGACCTGATTATCGGTACCCATCCCCATGTGATTCAGCCGGTGGAATGGGTGGAATGTGAGAATGGCAACCGGTCACTCTGCTACTACTCTTTGGGCAATTATGTATCCACCCAGAAGCAGACCCTTTGCATGCTGGAGGCCATGGCCTGGGTAACCTTTACAGTGAAAGAGAACGGAGTGGTATTAGCTGAGGAAAAGACCGGTGTATTGCCCATGGTGTGCCATTATCGGAGTGGTCCGGTGCGGCTAAAGCAGGTATATTTGCTGGAGGAGTATACACCGGAGCTGGCAGCAGCCCATGGTATCAAGCAGTACGGAGAAGTAGAATTAAAATATGATGAGCTGGAGCAGTGGAGTCAGGAGATTTTAGGAGATTGGGTAATGACTGCCAAAGAAGCATTGGAGGAATAAATGCGTATGGAGCAAAACTATGAATTGGCGTTAAAGATTCAGGATAGAATCAACAGTATTTTTGTGGGCAAGGAACAGGTAGTGGAAAAGGTGCTTATCTGCCTGTTGGCAGGAGGACATGTACTGCTGGAGGATGTGCCGGGGGTGGGCAAGACCACCTTGGCCCGTACCTTGGCAAAGGTCACGGACTGCTCCTGGGGACGTGTTCAGTTTACACCGGATACCCTTCCCAGTGATATTATCGGCATGTCTGTGTACAATATGAAAACCGGTGCGTTCGAGCAAAGGGACGGAGTCATCATGAACCAGATTCTTCTGGCAGATGAAATTAACCGTACCTCGCCCAAGACCCAGGCCAGTCTTTTGGAGGCTATGGCAGAGGGACAGGTCACTGTGGATGGTGTCACTCGCAAGCTACCGGAACCTTTTATGGTAATTGCTACTCAGAATCCGGTGGATTTTATGGGTACCTATCCCTTACCGGAGGCGCAGATGGACCGCTTTATGATGCGTATTTCCATTGGTTATCCGGCCCGTGAACAGGAGATCCGTATGGTAACCCTGTTTCTGGAGGGAAAAAGTGTAGATACCTTGGAAAAGGCATGTACTGCCCGGGAGATTATGGAATTAAAGGCAGCAGTGGAGAAAGTGGTGGTGAAGGAATCTGTCATCGGCTATGTGGAAGACATTGTGGATTTGACCAGAAAAGAGCCCAGCTTTCTGTATGGCATCAGCCCCCGTGGTATGCTGGCATTGATTCGTGGGGCCCAGGCCAGAGCTTTTTTACAGCAAAGAGATTATGTGAAGCCGGATGATGTGAAATATGTGGCGGAAGCAGTATTGCAGCATCGGCTGGTGTTGACTCCCGAGGCAAAGATTATGAAGACCAATGCCGCTACCATATTGAAGAGTCTGCTTTTGAAAGCAAAAGTACCTGCTTAGATATTTGGCAAGGAGATAAGAATATGAAATGGCGCAGGATTCTATTTTTCATATTGTGGATATCATCGCTGGTGGGAATTTCCTGCTATGGCGGTGTTGTCAGCTATACCCTTTTTTGGGGACTGACCATGCTTGCGGTCCTGGCCTTTTTCTATTTGGTTTGTGTTTTTGTGGGTTTTAAGATTTATCAGGAAATTGAAAGCAGAGTAGTGGTTTGTAAGGAACCCATGCCTTATTTTTTTGCATTACCCAATGAGGGCTATTATGCTTTTGCAGGCATCAGCGTACGGCTTTTTTCTAAGCTGTCTTATGTGACAGATATGGGAGAGGACGAGGAATATGAGCTTTTGCCCGGTGACAAATATGAATATCATACGCGGATGATTTGCAAGTATCGCGGTGAGTATGAGGTGGGTGTAAAGGAGGTCATATTGACCGATTGCTTCCGCTTGTTCCGGTTTCGGTACAGGATAGATGGGACCATTAAGGCGCAGGTATATCCCCGGGTGCTTCATTTGCCGGAGGTGGAAAGTCTCAAAGATACCCTGAATATCAGCAGTCAAATGACGCCCTGGCAGCAGACAGAACCGGATGTGGTGACCAGAGCCTATATTCCCGGAGATGCACTGAAGTATATACATTGGAAAGCCTCTGCCAAGGAACAACAGCTAAAAACCCGTAATATGCAGGGAGAACGGAAGCAGGATATTCTGCTATTATATGATACCTGTCGGTATCATAAGGAGGAGTATGTATACATGCCCCTGGAGAATCAGATTTTGGAGACGGTGCTGGCATTGGTATCCTATCTGGCAGAGAAAAATATTGATGTAAAGGTTTGTCATAGCCAAAGAGGGCTGCAGGAATGCACAGTCAGGGGCTTGAATCAGTTTCAGATATTCTATGAACAAACAGCGCATGTAGTATTTGATGAAGGGGAAGATATGGCTGCCACCCTGGAGCAGCTGAAACAGGGCGGGGGCCTGGTGTCCCTACAAACCATGCTGGTAGTATCTCACCGGGCAGATACGGCTTTTGTAGGAAGCTTACAGAAGCTGGCAATGGGAGGAATGAATATTGTATGGTACCTGATTACGGATGCGGATGCAGAAGAATATCTCCGTCAGAGTAACAGCAGACTGAGAATAGTTGTACTGCCGATAGAGGGCAATCTGGAGGATTTGTTATGATGGAAAAAAGATTCAGTGCCTTGTATCCTATTGGCTATCGGTTACTACAGGCAGCCTTGCTGGCAGGTATATGGATTAACTGTGGCAGATATGTAGGAATTTTGGAGATTGGTCTGCCCCATTTGCTGGTGACAATCGGAATTTTGGTGGTACTGGCAGGCATCAATTACGGCAAGATTAATGAAAAGATTATTTGTGCCGGTATTTTGGCCTTAGTAGTATTAATTGTCATTCCCTTATGGGGAACAGGACAAATCAGTGGCTTTACAGAAAATTATTTTCATTGGTTGTTGGGCAAAAAGGAATATGAGAGAGCGTGGCAGCCGGGCTATGAATTGATGCAGTGTGCCTGGATCAGTGGTGCCAGCTATGTTTTTCAGATACCGGCAGAAAAGTCCGTCCTTTTAAAAAGAGGATTGGCACTGCTTCTGGTAGTAGCCTTACCCCTGTGCATGTTCTTGGAAATTGAGCTTGGCCATGGGGGAGTGGTATCTGCCCTGGGGCTGATTATGCTTTGCTATATGGAGTGGACCCGCGAAAACTGGCCAAAACGAAAGGGTAGAGATACGCGGGAATATATCCTATTTTTATCGCCTTTTTTGGTGGTCTATATGGTGCTGGTGCTATTAATGCCTACTCCGGAGAAACCTTACGACTGGCAGTTCGCCAAGACGGTATATCATCATATGAGGGAAAGTCTGATTACCTTTGTGGATAGCCTTGGCAGAAACGGCCGGGAGGATTTCGGGCTGGCTATGGGCGGTTTTTCGGAGGAAGGCAAATTACAAAGGGGCTTATTCCGCAGAAATAGGGAATTGCTTACGGTACGGGGAGGAGAAGGACTGACCACCAATGTCTATTTGGATGGCAAATGCTATGATGTGTTTGACGGTCGGGACTGGGAACAAACGGAGTATGAGGATGTGTCAGAATATCCGCTGGACCTGCTGGAGACTGTATATGCAGTAACATGTTATGACCAGGAGGGAATAGACAATTATATACTCTATTCCACCTTAAATCTCAGATATGAGCATTTTAATACAGTGATTATGTTTGTACCCGCCAAGCTGAAGGGTACATCGATGAATGATTACCTGAAAGGCAGCGGTGCGTTCCGATTTCCTGAGACCAGGGGCTACGGTACGGAGTATCGGACAGAGTTTTATCAGTTAAACCGGACCAACCCGGAATTTAATACCTTGCTGGAGAACCCACCAAAGGAGGATAAGGAGCTTTGGCAGGAGGTGGTGGACTCCTATTATCATCGCATTGAAAAGAATTATACCTTAGAGATGCTGGAGGAGTATCGCCGGCAGATGCAGGAAATTTATCTTCGGGATGTGGCTTTGACAGAGGATTTGCGAGCCTATGTACAGGATATTACAGAGGGCTGTGAGACCGGCATACAAAAGCTACGGGCTCTGGAACAGGCTCTTTCGGGATATGAGTATACCAGAACCCCCGGTGAACTGCCCGCCTGGGTGGAAAGCCAGGAGGAGTTTCTGGAGTATTTTCTTTTGGATAGCAGAAGAGGCTATTGCTCTTATTTTGCCACTGCCTTTGTATTATTGGCCCGGGCAGAAGGATTCCCGGCCAGATATGTGGAGGGCTTTTGTGTATCCACCAATAAAGATAAGATTATGACAGTGACCTCGGACATGGTACATGCATGGCCGGAGGTATATATAGAAGGTGTGGGATGGATTCCCTTTGAGCCCACACCGGGATATGGGGCACTTCGTTATGAAGGCTGGAAGGTAAAAGTCCCCATGGAATATGAAAATGAGTATTACGGAACAGGTACCCAGTGGCAGCCTCCCGTGGAGGAGCCGGAGATATCGATGCCGGAAGAGGTATTGCCACAGGAGACCGGTACCTCTTCCCGTTCTTGGGTCATACTGGGAATCAGTCTACTTGCAATGACCGGTATTTGTCTGGTATTGTTATTGATAGAGGGATTTTTGACCGCTTATCGGTATCGCCGCATGAGTCTAAAGGAGCAGTTTGTAACAGAGGTAAGACGCAATCTGTGGATTTGGGCAAGGTTGGGATATAAACGGGAAAAAGGAGAGACCTTCAGCGAATTGGAACAGCGTGTTCGTCAAGGAATTCCTTTACTGGCAGAGCAAAAACCTGAGTGGGCCTTTATACAGGGCTACCAGGAATATTTGTACCGTAGGGATGAGGTATCCGGGGAAATGCTAAAGAAGACCATCGCTGAGCGGGAATTATTGTTGGATTGGGTGAAAAACACTGAAAAGTGGCAATACTATCTGATTCGTTTCAGACTAGTGATAGGAGGTATCCTATAGGGATATGGAGGAGAAGTATAATGACCAAAGAAGATAAAATATTGCGCATCCAGAAATTCATATTTGCGGCCATGCTGTTTTCGGTGATTATGCTGTTTGCACTGGGGGAAATACTTATGCCCAGAGAGAACCCTACAGAAAGCGGCTCCTGCCGGCAGGCAGAGGTTACCTGGGAGTGGGTTCATACAGATGGGACCAGAGAAGTGGTGCAGGTGCCCGGAAGATATGAGGGGGAACGGAATAAACCATTCCGATTAGAAACTACTGTGCCCGTGTATGAAACGGATACCTGGTTGTGTATGCGTGCTTCCCAGCAGGAGATGCGTAGTTATGTGGCG
>JAFUKS010000001.1 GCA_017473445.1 Lachnospiraceae bacterium | reverse complement strand
CGTGGGTAACTCAAAAACTTTGGGAAAGAGATAGTTACATATGTCTATATACTTGCATCAAGACATTGAGTGTGCATCCAGAGAGCAGATTAAGGCTCTGCAGGATGAGAGATTGGTGAAGCAGGTAAAGCATGTATATGAGAATGTACCTTACTACCGTAATTTGATGGATGAGAAGGGCGTAAAGCCTGAAGATATTAAATCTACAGATGATTTACATAAATTGCCTTTTATCAGTAAGGCAGATTTGAGAGATGCATATCCCACCGGAATGCTGGCTGTGCCTATGAAGGATTGTGTGGAGATTCATTCCACCAGCGGTACTACCGGTAAGAGAGTAGTGGCGTTCTATACCCGCAAGGATTTAGAGATTTGGCATGAATGCTGTGCAAGAGCTATTATGGCCGTAGGCGGCGATGAAAATGATGTGGTACAGGTGGCATATGGTTATGGTCTGTTTACCGGTGGTGCAGGCTTAGATGGCGGTGCGCATAAGGTTGGCTGTCTCACATTGCCCATGTCTTCCGGTAATACAGAGAGACAGATCCAATTTATGAAGGATTTGGAGGCTACCATTCTTTGCTGTACCCCTTCCTATGCAGCATACTTGGGTGAGAGCCTTCATGAGATGGGCTTGACTCCTGATGATATCAAGTTAAAAGCTGGTATTTTTGGTGCAGAGCCTTGGACCGAGGAAATGCGTAGAAGTATTGAAAAGAGCCTGGGAATTAAGGCATATGATATTTATGGTCTCACCGAGACCAGTGGCCCCGGTGTATCCTATGAGTGTACTGCTCAGACCGGTATGCATATCAATGAGGACCACTTTATTGCAGAGATTATTGACCCTGATACCGGAGAGGTATTACCTGAGGGTTCCAAGGGTGAATTGGTATTTACCAGTATTACCAAAGAAGCATTCCCTCTGCTTAGATACCGTACCCGTGATATCTGTGTATTGTCCAGGGAGAAATGTCCTTGCGGCAGAACCCATGTAAAGATGACCAAGCCCATGGGTAGAAGTGATGATATGATGATTATCCGTGGTGTCAATGTATTCCCTTCCCAGATTGAGACTGTGCTGTTAGAGCAGGGCTATACTCCCAACTACCGTATTGAGGTAGACCGTGTGAATAATAACGATACCCTGGATGTATTTGTAGAACTGTCCAATGAGATGTTCTCCGATACCGTAAAAGAGATCGCTATTAAGGAGAAGGAGCTGGCAGCGGCAATTAAGACCATGCTGGGTATCAGCCCCAAGGTACATCTGGTTCCTGCCAAGAGTATCACCAGATCCGAGGGTAAGGCAGTACGAGTAATCGATAAGCGTAAATTACATGATTAAGGGAGGTATATGCTATGAGTATCAGACAGGTATCCATTTTTATTGAAAATCAGCCGGGTAAGCTGGCAGAGGTTACGGATTTTATTGCAAAACAACAGATTAGCATGAGAGCACTTTCCATTGCAGATACCCAGGACTTCGGTATTGTGCGTATTATTTGTGAAGATATTGACAAGGCAGTGTCAGCACTGAAGACAGCAGAGTATGTACATACCGTTACAGAAGTATTTGCAGTAGAGCTGGCAGATGAGGCAGGCAGTCTGGCAAAGGTACTTTCCGTACTGGCAACCGCAGGTATCCAGGTAGAGTATACCTACGCCTTCCTTTCCACCAAGAAGGAAGGTTCTGCATATATGATTTTCCGTGTAGACCGGAATGATGATGCTATCCGGGCACTGAACGGAGCAGGTATTCATACTGTAACGCAGCAGGAAATTTTCTAATTTCTAAAATGTTTACAATATATTTACAAAAAAATAAGCAAGAATAGTTGTTCTTGTGGTCAAAAAATAGTATAATGTAAAACAACAGGCAGGAGAGACTGCCATAATACTCAACTTAGAGGAGGATTTAGAAATGGGTTTTTTTGATAAGTTAAGCGAGAATATAGCAAATACCAGTAAGGACGTAGCTAAGAAGGCTAATGAAATTGCTAAGGTGACCGGTCTGAACGGTCAGATTTCCAGCCAGGAATCTTTGATTGACGGCGTTTTCAAAGAAATTGGTAAGCTGGTTTATGACAACAAGGACAATATTGCTGGTTTGGATTTGTCTGAAGTGATTGGCAAGATTGATGCTGCAAAGGCTGAAATTGAGCGTCTGAAGGCTGAAATCAGAACCGTAAAGGGTATCAAGGTTTGCGAGCAGTGTGGCGAAGAAATTGCTGATGAAGTTGCATTCTGCCCTAAGTGTGGTGCTAAGGCTCCCGTTGTTGAGGTTCCTGCAGAGGAAGCTCCTGCAGAGGAAGCTGCACCTGTTGCTACCTGCAAGAACTGTGGTAATCCTTTAGAGGCAGGCTCTGCTTTCTGTACCGGTTGTGGCACCAAGGTAGAGGAATAATTTTTACCGGCGTATCACTGGAAGAGAATAAGATTTAATTGACCGGAGCTGTGGAGACATGGCTCCGGCTTTTTCGTGACATGCATTAGATGAGGAGAGAGGCGTAATGGCAAAGTATATCAGTTTATCGAAAGAATTACAGGAAAGAATTCATGCAGACCGGGCAGTCGGATGGAAAAATCCCTATGCCTGTACCAATGATATGGTAATTCGCAGAGATGATACCCATGACAGGGCAAATTTGTGGAGACCAGCATTTGTGCGGGACTGTGAAAAGATACTGCATATTCCTTATTACAATCGGTATTCTGATAAGACCCAGGTGTTTTCTCTCTACCGGAATGATGATATTTCCCGTCGTGCCCAGCATGTCCAGCTGGTGTCTCGGATTGCCCGGAACATTGGTGCGGTGCTGGGGCTGAATTTGGATTTGATCGAAGCCATTTCCCTTGGCCATGATATTGGTCACACGCCCTTTGGTCATGAAGGCGAGCGGATATTAGATGATTTGTACTGTGGACATACGGGCAGGCATTTCAATCACAATATTCACAGTGCCCGGGTATTGGATGTGATTTTTCCTTTGAATTTAAGCCTCCAGACCTTGGATGGCATTATTTGTCACAATGGTGAACTGGAGCAACAGGAGTATACTCCCGTGCATTATACAGATTTTTCCACCTTTGATGCTAAGATGGAGCGTTGTACCTTAGACCCTAAGAAAAATAAAGGACTGATCCCTTCTACCTTGGAAGCCTGCGTCATGCGGGTATCTGATATTATTGCTTATCTGGGAAAGGACCGTCAGGATGCTATCCGTCTGGAGTTGATTCCCGATGACTCTTTGTTCGCAGGGGAGGATATTGGCAAGACCAATGCAGAAATTATAAATAATATGACAGTAAATATTCTGGAAAACAGCTATGGAAAGCCCTTTTTACAGATGGACCGGTCTTTCTATGAGGCTTTTTCCAGGGGGAAGAAACAGAATTATCAGCTAATTTACGGAAACGAAAAAATATCTAAGGTATTTGGAGAACAGATTCGTCCCATGATGGAGCAGATTTATGAACAGTTGCTCCGGGATTTACAGCAGCACAAGAAGGATTCCTATATTTATACCCACCATATAGACTATATTAACGAGTATACCCGGTATTTACGTCGCAGCAAGCCCTACGAGGAGTCCGACCCCAATGAGTTGGTAGTGGATTACATTGCCAGCATGACGGATGATTATCTCATTGACCTCCATGTTCATATGTTCCCGGGCAGTAAATATCATATTTCCTATCAGGGATATTTTGAATAAAGAAAGGAATTATACCGATTCATGGAATATAGCGGGATACGAAAATATTTAGGAAAAATGGCAGAGGAGAAATACCGGGATTTCAGTCAGGCTTTGATACCCGGTGGCCGTCCCATGCTGGGCGTGCGGATTCCTGTATTGCGGAAGCTGGCAAAAGAAATCGCTAAGGAAGACTGGAAGGGATACCTGGATTGGGCCCAAGGATTACGGGGAACGGAAAATAGAAAGGACACGGCAGCGGCAGACGTACCCGAATTGTCCGAAGAGGTCAATCTGCAAGGCTTTGTCATCGGCTATGCAAAGGTGGATTATGAGACGATTTTGCCGTACATTGCCAGGCACGTGGAAAAGATAGATGACTGGTATCTGTGCGACGGGTTTTGTGCCGGCCTGAAAATAGTAAAAAAACATAGGCAGGAGTTCTTGGAATTTCTGATGCCTTATATTTATTCCAAAGAGGAATTTAAACGCCGTTTCGGTGCGGTAATGTTGATGGATTACTATCTGGAGGATGCCTATATTTATCGAACGCTGGAACTATTGGATTCCATGGAGATGGAGGGGTATTATTGCCAGATGGCCATTGCCTGGGCAATAGCCACCGCCTGGGCCAAACAGAGGGATATTACCTATGAATATTTGATGAGTGACAGCCACCATTTGACCCGGACAGTACTAAATATGACCATCCGAAAACTGCTGGATTCCTATCGGGTAAGTCCGGAGGATAAGGTGCTGTTGCGGGAGATGAGAGAAAAAGAGTGTTGTAAAAAGTGATTTTTAGGAGTCACTTTCGGCAACACTCTTTTTAGTTGCGCGGGGGTGTCAGTAGGATGACCTCGCCTTTGGTTTCTGTCAGAGACAGATAACCTCCTGCATAGTTCCGTTGCTGCAGGATTCTTTGGTTTTCTGTCAGAAGTCCTTGTACCAGATAGTGCTCCCAAGGAAGTTTGTTAAAGCACTGTCGGATATAGGTATGCTCCGGTATCGGTTCCCAGTGTTCCCCACTGCAAAAGAGCTTGGTATGAGGATTGCTCCGTAACAGTGTGCGTATTAATTCAAATTCCAGGGGAGACAACAGTGGAAAGTCATCCACCAGACAGTAATTGTAGGTGTTTTGTAACTGACCACTGTGGAAAAGCCGGGTGCACGTATGTAATAGCTGGTATTGGTCTACCAGCTGTTTTTGCGTCAGGATTTTCCGGTAGGTTTGCAGAATTAGCCGTAGTTCCTGATATAACAGCTCCTGCCGGGGACGCTCCGGGCCTGACAAACCGGAAAGTGTGTTTGCGGATAAGGCCAATGTGGTATCCGTAGGTGCCAAATACTCATGCAATTCTAAAATGGGCAACAAGAAATCCAGATGTTCACATTGGGGCAGCTGGTTTTGTAAATCATCCCGTTGTATCAAGGGGCGGGTAACGCCTGCAAATGGTTTGGTTTCACATCCTTGCAACCAACTTAGTGCTTGCTGTTCCAGCAATTTACCCGGGGTTAAAAAGAGGACCTGTTTGGGGGACAAATTTTTCTTGTGTAGTAAATAATCCATTTTCGCATGCAGGGTAAAACTTTTGCCAAACCCTTTTCCGCCCATAATTTGTACATAATCCGCATCTGTAAGGATAGCGGTGCGCTGGGAAAGGGTGAGGGATTTGCCCTGTATATGGTCGAAGTAATGGGACAATGCATGCAATTGCTTTTTTATGTAAGCGGCGTTGGTGCCTGCCAGATATTGGTTATAATTATCAGCCGTCAGCAGTGCTCGGGGCACGGGGCTGTGATGCACACTACGGAGACAATAAGGTGAAGTCATTATATTTTTAATTTCATCAAAAATATGCCGGGTAGAAAAGGCGGCTTTGGGGCTCACATAATTGCACGTGAAGATGTCCAGTTCCCTACATAGCTTCTTTAAATGCTCCAATTCTGCAAGGGCTTTTTTGCGTGCTTCCTCCAGCAGAGTATCATGCCGGAGGGTGATTTCCTGCAATTGCTGTTCCCGGATGTTCAGCTCCTTTTGGAAAGAATCTACCATCGCATCAGAAGATTCCCCTTCGACGAGGGGACGGTGTGAGATGTTTTCGGAGTAAAGGGTTTTCAGCTGTCGGGACAGTCCTGCCAAAGCATCCATATTTTCACGGCATTGGCCTGTCAATTTGTGAAGGGCAGGGGCCAAGGGGGAAAGTGTTTTTATGGTGTTGGCGGCCAGATTGTTGGCTTTATACCAGGAAGTAACCAGATTAAACCAATCGGAATGAACGGTTTTTATATGCAACAGGGCCGGAACCTGCCGATTCAGGGCTTCAAATTGCAACTGCGCATTTCCGTTTTTTTGTAAGAAATTACGGTGCAGAGAAAGGGCTTTGTTTAGGGTATCCATATAGTCGCTAAGACTATGATAAAGCTCGTGTAGCCGCATTTCCAGATGGGTAGCTCTTCTTTGGATATTTTCCATCTGCGCCTGCAGCTGACTGTATTCCTCATAATCAATATTTTGCTGCTTCCATTCCCGGGAAGGAGCAGCGGTCTTCATTTGTCTAAGACAAGTAAGCTCTTGCATGGCTGCAGTGAGCCGGTCCTGTATCTGCTCCGATAATTCATGAACCTGCTCATAGGTATGGGCATCAGCGGCAGCTTGTAAAGTGGTATTTAGGAAAGAGATGTGTTCCGTTAAGGAAGCTTTCCCCCCGGAAAATTCTTTTTTGGGGGTATGTATTGGGGACCCGAAAGCAGCGGATAATGGTTGTCTCGTTGCATTCCCCCCTGCTTGCAATTGTTGACAGTGGGAGTGAAGCAGGGGAAGAAGCTCTAAGAGGGCTTCCAGTTCCTTTGTCAGCTCCTGCAAAGCGTCCTCAGTTGCGGACAGTGTTTCTCTGTCAGGATAGGGACAGGCAACCAATTCCTGCATTTGTCTGCGCAGATAACGAGAGGCAGTCTCATATTGGGACTGGGAACTTATTTCTTTCTGGTATTCCTCGGTAAACCATCCACGCAGCCATTGGGGAAGCATAAGAGACTCCTTTCCTTGGTAGAAAATTTATGATTTTATTATACTGCAAAATCATAAGCAAGGCAAATGGGGGAGCAGTAATGGCCATGAATTCTTTACAAAATATACTAAATGGGTTATAATATTACGTAGTGAAACGTATTACAAAATATGTACAAAGGAGAAAGCGTATGAAAACAATAGGCAGTAAAATATTGGCGATTTTGGCAGTGTTCCTTCTGTTTATCTTGCTATCCAATGCGTTAAACATCAGTTCACTGAACAAAGTAAATAAGAGTAATCAGGTAGTCAGTGATACCTATCTGGTGAAGGTCACGGAGCTGGGAGAAATTGCCAGAGATTATCAGGCAGTTCAAAAGTATCTGTATTCCCATCTGTGCTCTTTTGTTGATACAGAAAAGGCAGCTGTGGAGAGCCAGATTGATGCGGGCTATAAGAGTTTGAAGGCTAATGTAAATGAATATGGGGCATATGTGGAAGATGCTGATTATGATATTTTCCAGACTCTGGTGGCTGATATGACCAGCTATTTTGAGATATATGCCGGCATTATACAGATGAGTAAGGATGGAGACAATTATACTGCGTATAACAGAACCAGTGCTGATCTGTCCGTACTTTCCGAAGAGATTGAAAAGAGCATTCAGGATTTGATTGACCTCAATTCGGCAGCAGTAGCAGAGGCAAAGGCCAATCAGCAGGCGACCATGAGTGCCTCCTATGTGGTAGTAGGTGCTTCCATTGGAGCGTTACTGATACTTACTGTATTGGCGATGTTGTTTGTTACAGCCAAGATTGCAAAGCCCCTTCGTAGTGCTACCAAGAGCCTGAATATTATGATTAAGGATATTCAGAATGGAGAAGGTGATCTGACAGTTCGTCTGAAGGCTCAGTCAAAGGATGAGGTAGGCCAGTTGGTAAACGGTATCAATAGTCTGATTCAGAGTTTACAGCAGATTATGCTTCAGGTGCGTTCTTACTCCGAAGAGTTGAAGGTAAGTGTTGATTCCGTATTCCGTCAGGTGGGGAATGCCAATGACAATGTAAATGACACCTCCGCATCCATGGAAGAGTTATCTGCCAGTATGGAGGAGGCTACGGCTACTACCGTATTCCTGTCTGAAAAGGCAAATAATATCAACGTAGAGATGCAGGATATGAATAGAGAAGCTCATCAGGGCTCCGAGAGAGCGAAGGATGTGAAGGAAACAGCTGACAGAATGAAGTCAGATGTAATCGAGAGCAAGAATAAGACAGTAGCTTTGATTGAAGAGATTAAAGCGAATCTGGCTGAGGCTATCCAGAATAGTACCAAGGTTAAGATGATTAATGAATTGACCAATGAGATTCTGTCCATTTCTTCCCAGACCAACTTACTTGCATTGAATGCATCTATTGAGGCTGCCCGTGCAGGTGAAGCCGGTAAGGGCTTTGCGGTAGTTGCAGAGGAGATTCGTGTACTTGCAGACAGTAGCCGTAATACTGCCAACAAGATTCAGGAAATCAGTGTCATGGTAACTAATGCAGTGAATGAGCTGAGTTCCAATGCGGATAACATGATTGACTTTGTAAATACGGATGTAATGAACGATTACGATATGTTGGTACAGACTGTTGACCAGTACAATATGGATGCAAGTACCTTTGATGAGATCTTGTCCGGATTCTATACCAATACCAACCAGCTGTCCCAGACCATGACAGAAATGGCTGATTCCATTCATCAGATTGCTGTTACCATTGAAGAAAGTAGCAAGGCAATTGAGAATGTTACCAACAATTCCACCGATTTGGTTGAGAGTATGGGTACCATCAATGAAAATATGGAAAAGAACAGTAATATCAGTACCACATTACAGGTTCAGGTGCAAACCTTTAAGAATCTATAAATTACACGCATTGTTTTTACAGGAGGATAAAAGAGAGATGAAAATGAAAAAATTTGTTGTGTGTTTAGTAATGATGTTGACACTTAGTTTGACATTAACAGCATGTGGCGGAGGGCAGAGTGATGCACCTTCAGAGCCTAAAAAAGAAGTGGCTGTTTTCGGTGATACCGATACAGAAAAGAAGACCGAAGAGTCCGTAGAGGCTGAGACCTCTTCAGAAGAAGTAGTGGTAGAGCCCACATCTGAAGAAGAATCTGTAGAAGAGCCTGCAGTAGAAGAGGAAACTACCCCCGTTGCAGTACCTACTGTAACCGGAGAGGCGCCTGTAGCCAGTGAAATGGTTATGCGTTCCCTGATGCAGACCGGTAACAATTACAGATTAAAGAAAGCCATTGATAAGGCAAAGAGCGGTGAGGAAGTGGTAATTGCTTATATCGGCGGTTCCATTACGGAAGGTGCAAATGCTACTCCCAATAATAAGTGCTACGCATACCGTTCCTATGAGTACTTTAAAGAGACCTTTGCCAGCGGTGGCGACAATGTGAAGTTTGTAAATGCAGGTATGTCCGGTACCCCTTCCACCATCGGTATGATCCGTTACGACAGAGATGTAATTCAGAAGGTTGGAGAACCTGATATTCTGATTGTTGAATTTGCAGTAAATGACGGTGATGACCCTACCAACGGCGTATGCTACGAAAGCCTTGTGTTGAATGCATTGCAGGCAGAAAATGATCCCGCAGTGGTATTACTGTTTGCAGTATTTAAATCCCAGTGGAACTTACAGGATCGTCTGTCACCGATTGGTACCTATTATGATTTGCCTATGGTTAGTATCAAAGACGCAGTTGTACCTGCGCTGAAGGACGGTGAGTTAACTGAGGCAGAATTCTTCTCTGATGTATATCATCCTACCAATGCAGGTCATCAGCTGATGGCAGATTGCCTCAACTACATGTTTGATGTGGTAAATTATGAAGAAGCAAGTGAGAAGGATATTACCATCCCTGCAGTTCCTAAGATTGGTAATGCATTTGTAGGAGTAAAGATGGTTGACAGCAAGACCAGTGATTCTAATGTTACCATTACTCCCGGATGTTTCACCGGTACAGATAATGCAGTTGGCGGTTTCCAGCACTCCAAGGACAAGACCTTCCCTAACAACTGGTTGAAGACTTCTACAGCAACCGGTGACAGCTTCAAGATGGAGCTGACCTGTAAGAATCTGGTTATGCTTTACAAGAGCTCCAATAATCAGAACTATGGTAAGGCTGAGGTATATGTAGACGGAGAAAAGGTTGCTACCTTGAATGGTTATGCAGCATCCGGCTGGAACAATCCTCTGTTGAAGATTCTGTTTAATAAGAAGGAATCTGCAAAGCATACCATCGAGATTAAGATGGCAGAAGACAGTGAAGGTAAGGCATTTACCATCATGGGCTTTGGTTATACGGAATAAGATGGATTCATATTAGAAAACACTAATAGGCTGAAGACTCCCGACGGGTTTTCAGCCTATTTGCTTATTGCTGATAATAAATATAGAGGGAAATCATATAAGGATAAAGCAATTTCTTATAGAAAAAGCGATAGTATGTGTAGGAGATATTGCTTTATTATGCTATCGTGTTGCATATATGTTTGGTGAAACTATATGCAGGATAAAAAAGCATGGGGTATGACAGAAGAAAAGAAAGACATCATCGGTATATGCGATGACCAGGAGTTAGTTGCAATAAAACTACAGAGAATTGTAGAAAGACTGTGTGAGAAAAATGAATGGAATTGAGCTGAAAAAACTATTAAAGAGCAGAAAGGCTCTTGTAGAATTATCATGGCCAACGGAAATATGGAGTGATTTAAGGAGGCTTTTGTTATAAATGCCATGCGTTATGTGACGAAATCCTTTGATTAGGTCTTTTGTAAGGATGTGTCTTTAGATGATTTGGAGACTATGTTGGGTGAACAGTTTCTTTTTAGAATTAACTATAAGAATATAGTATATTTTTTATTTGTTCGTCCTTCTAAAACCACAAATGCACAGGTGAATAATGCGAAAATGCCCGTATCCAGGCGAAAAAAAGGACTTTGAACGGAATATGTGGAGCTTGAGTCGAAGTATAGGATAGAGTTATTATGAATCTGTTGATGGGGCTGTACCTGTGGCAATGGAATCGGTCAATTAATTATTAGATAACAAACGGAACCGTTCAATAAGTTATCTGACCGTTCAACAAGTTATTGTTGAATCCCTTTCATCGATTTTATATCCTTTTAACAACATTATCGGAAAGCATCTTGTAGATGACGCGAATCAGTTTTACGGCATAGTGATCTAAAGTGTTGAACTGAGAACGTCCTTCGGACTTTTTTGTTATAGTAATCCTATAAGTTTTTACTGTTTCTTACAACATTGTGTACAGCGTTAATTAGGGCATAACGCAAAGATATTGAACCGTGTTTTGACATGCGAGTATGCTTTGCTTCGAAGTTTCCGGATTGATACACAGAAGGATTTAATCCGGAAAAGGCAAGCAGTTTACTCGGACTGGTGAATTGGGAAATATCTCCGATGCTACCAAGAATCATTCTGCCATTGATATAGCCAATGCCCGGAATGGTCATGATGATAGAATTGAGCGATTTGACAATGTCAGTCGTCTTAGATTCGATTTGTTCCAATTGCCTATCCAGTAACTCGATTTGCTCAATGGAGTGAGTTACCTGAATAGATAAAGAGCTGTCACTATTGCCGACAGACTTACATAAGAAGTCAGATGAATCTTTAAACGGGGGTGCTGCTTCACGTTTTTTGCCTGAATAATCATCGCAGACTTGATTGAAATAAGGGTTCTGAAGAAACCGGCACATCCAGCTATAAATAATTCAGACAATGTAGCAGCAATACACTCTATAGAGTAGTCAAAGCGGCAGGGCGTTAATAAAAAGTTCACAGCATCTGAATGTATTATGGCACAGTATAAAAAGAAAGGAACGTATGATTACAAGCTTCTAAATAATCATACAAGATTGTTATGAAAAATAAAAACTGGATAGCGTTCTTGATGTTTTGGGTTACTATTTTAAATGTTGGCTGCACTTCGGTTCCCACAAGCGATGGTATGGTATTTCAAAAATCTCTTGACCAGCACATTTCGTTTGAAATTGATGATGCTGAAAAGTTGAGCGTGAACGTTCAAATAGGAAAATGTAAAATATCATATAATGACTCAAAAGATACAAACGTATATGTGGATTATTATATCAGGTCCAATAAAAAGGAGTATATAGATGATATCGTATCGCATGTGGATTTAAGAGCCGAGAATAATGGTGGATTATTGTCTGTCGAATTAATAGAAAAGTCAAGTGGCGATGTGGTTTGGAATTGGATACACAATAAGTACGGGAATGCTGTTGAGGTGTCGGCTGATTTAGATATTATTCTTCCTACAAGTGTCAATGATTTTAGTGTTGAAATGGGTGTGGGTGATGTACATTTGGATGGACTTATTGGCAGATGCTCCATTGTTAGTGGAGTAGGTGATATTGTGTTAAATGATTCCAATATTATGGAAGATTCACATTTTACTACAGGTGTAGGAAATATTTATCTTAAGCCGAATGCTACTTGCGGAACAATTACTGCAAACTCCGGTGTGGGAGATGTAGAATTTTCATTGAGTGAATGTACTTTTGATAGCACAAGCTGTGATATTGGCGTTGGAACTGGGAATATCATAGTTCGTATGGGAATGAATTCATATTCTATTGTTTCGGAGGACTATAGTTATACTTCATGTAAGAAGAATATTAAGGTAACAGATAACTGTGATATTAAAATGAATACAGACGTAGGAAAAATTACAATAAGATAAATCAGAATATAAAAATTATGCTGAAATTGATGGATTCCCGTATAGCGTTATATAGACAAAGTTGGGGAATTTATTGTTCTATTGGTATAAAATTGCTTATATTAAATGGCTATAGGGCATGGCATTTTTGAAAATTATTTGGCGAAACATATTATTATGTTACAAATTGGCACCATTCAACAAGTTATCTGGCCGTTTAACAAGTTATTATTGAAAACCATTTATTCGTTTGATATTTTTTTGGAGGAGGCAAGATGAAGTTTTTCTTATCATGCAAGTTAGGCTATTTTAGTTGTTTTTGAGATATTAAAATTGTTTATCGCATAACACATTACAATTAAATAGGAGTTGTTAATGTTAGATAAACTCAAAATAAATTTTATAGAATGTTGCTAGGGTGCGTATTTATGAAAATATTTTGCGAGGGCAAAGTCAAAATTGAATTCAGAGGAAAGGGTCCAAAACGAAGAGGCGATATAAATATTTATAAGAGTAAAGTATGTAGAGTAAAAAGATGATGAATGCAAATGGGGTAGGGGAAAATGGTTATTGCAGTATTAGATAGTGGATATAGTGGTAAGGAAAAAGAGAGAATTATTGGAGGAATTTCAATTAGCGAAAAACAAGGAAATATCGTTATTCAAAATGATTTCTCAGATACATGCGGTCATGGAACAGCTGTGACGGATTTGTTGATAGATTATTGTGGCCGCGACATACAATTCTTCATCGTGCAAATGCTTGATCAAGATGCAAAATGTAATTCCGAAGTGCTAATAAAAACGTTTCAATATATCTATCAAAATGTGGAATGTAATTTGATACATATTAGTGCTGGAGTGGAAAGACTGGACGATATGCAAGGTCTTCAGAATACGATTTCAGATTTAACTAAAAAAGGGATTCACGTTGTAGCAGCGTATGCTAATAATGGATCGGTATCCTATCCGGCGGCTTTTGAAAATGTGTTTGGCGTAGATATGAGCACAAATAAAATAAAAAAAATGGAATACGAATTTGTTGAAGGTAGTATCGTGGACTTTAGAACTAGTTCGAATTGTTATCGTGTGAACTGGGACGGAAAAGCAATGATATTAAACGGAAGCAGTTTTTCCTCTACAGTGATTACAGCAGAAATTGCAAAAATCATGAACGGGAATCCCTATAGTTCTTTTGAAAAAATAAAAGAGCAACTAAAAAACAAAGCAAAATATGTGTATAAAAAACAGGAACTGCCGCAATTAATTTCGGCCAAGAAAATAGCCGAACAAATACGAAAGGCTATTGTTTTACCGTTTAATAAGGAGATGTTCCAGTTTGCCGGAAATGAAGATTTATGCTCATTTCAGATTAAAGGGTATTATACGCATAAGTATGATATGAATATAGGAAAAAAAATATCTCAGGTATTGAAGTATACATCGAATGAAAAAAGAATAGAAAGTATGGAGGCGATTCCTTGGGATGATGATTTTGACACTATTATTTTGGGACATTGTGATGAAATTAATGCTATTTTAAAAAGTGATATTACATCGGAAGTTCTTTTGATGGCAGCGGCAAAGAATAAAAAGGTGTATTCTCTTGCTAATTTGACGGGATTTCTTCATGAAAATCCCCAATATAGTAAGCAGTTTGTATTTCCTTATGTGGATATTTCACATGTTCCTCAAAATAGATTTGGAAAGCTTAGAAAAACAAACCGTCCAATGGTAGCTGTAATGGGAACAAGTTCAAAACAAGGCAAATTTCATGTGCAGCTGGCTTTGAGAAAACGTTTTATGTCAGATGGGTATCGGGTTTTTCAGATTGCAACAGAGCCTACAGGTTACCTTTTTCAAATGGATTATGTATATCCTATGGGCTATGAGTCGACTCTTTATATACAAGAGCAGGATGCAATAGTGACGTTGAATGAAGAGTTAAGGAATGCAGATGAGAAGAATGCTGATATTATCATTTGTGGAAGCCAGTCGGGAACTGTGCCATTTAGGTATGATAATGTTAGTCAGTTGACTGTACAACAGGCAGAATTTTTGATGGCATTGAATCCGGATGTGGCAGTTTTATGTATAAACTATGATGATGACTTTAAGTATATAGAGCGGACAAAAAACTTTATTGAGAGTTTGAATCAGTGTAGGGTGATTGGTTTTGCAATGTTACCTACAAGGTATGAAAATGCAATCAATTCAATAAAGAAAATACCATTGTGTGAGAATGAGCTAGAAGAGAAACGAGAAGAGATAAGAAATCATTTTCATCTCAATTTATTTTGCATAGGCGATGAAAGTGATATGGATGGCTTATATGATGAAATAATTGAATTTTTTTAGAGAGAGGAAAAGATAAAAATGAAAAAATACAAATTTTCTAAATACATATATGTAGATGATATGGAGAACATGATTTTTCTTTATAACACTTATACACTTGATATGGTTAAAATGAAAAGAAATACATATGAAAAAATATTAACAGATTTGACAAATGATTGCTTGGATACGTCTAGTTCGAAGATTGGGAATTTAATTGAAAAAAAGTATTTGATTCCCATTGAAGTTGATGAGAATAGACTTGGTGATCTTTTGTATATGAAGACTTGTCATTCCAATAGTCAGCTTGTGCTTACAATTTTACCGACAGAGGGGTGTAATTTCAGATGCGAGTATTGTTATGAGGAGCATAAGCAGAACATAATGTCAAAAGAGAAGCAGGACGCTCTTATTAAATTTGTAAGACGAAATTTGAAATATTATGGCGGATTGTCTGTGAGTTGGTTTGGAGGTGAACCATTGCTTTATCCGGAGATTATTGAGAATTTGTCAATTGAATTTAAAAAAATATGTAAGAGCTATAAGAAACCCTTCAATGCTATTATGACGACCAATGGCTATCTCTTGGATTTTGAAATGTTTGAAAGAATGAAGAAATGTAATGTTACATATTATCAGATTACATTAGATGGAATGGCAGAGATACATGATAAACAACGTTATCTTGCAGGTGGACAGCCTACTTTTGATATAATTGTTAAAAATTTGAAAGAAATCAAGGAAAGAGAAAAATCAAAATTTTATACGATAACTATAAGAACGAATCTTACAGTACAGTCGTTAGAAGCATATCCTAAATTTGCAGAGTTCATAAAGACGAATTTCTTAGATGATGGACGGTTTAGTCAGAGAATTAGAGTCGCATGGAATGGAACAAATAGTGAAGAGTATGAGAAAAACATTATATCAAATCTAAATGGTCTTCTTGATAATGGTGAGACGAACTTATCATTACAAGAAAGTGTCAAAAAAAGCCTTTATAAAATAACGGATGAGAAATCATTACGTAAAAACTTTTTGGAAGTATTGTACGCACATTATCCTTGTTATGCGGCAAAAGCAAATTCATTTATTTTCGGACCTGATGGAAGAGTATTTAAATGTACAGTTCATTTTGATGATTCAAAAGATGGGGTAATTGGTGTTTTGAATGACGATGGGCAAATCGATATTAATGAAGATATTGAGGTTAAGTGGATTACCCAGACTGCTGCCGATGATAAAGCAAAATGTTATGAATGTGTTGTATATCCGCTTTGCCAGGGCGTTGGTTGCCCTTATAAAATGTCAGTTCAGGGTAGAGATGATATTCAGTGTAAGATTAAAGT
>JAFUKS010000178.1 GCA_017473445.1 Lachnospiraceae bacterium | reverse complement strand
TCAGCGTGAGACCACGCCCTTTCATCCCTACAGCCCCTATGCGGTGGCCAAGCAGTATGGCTTCTGGATGACCAAGGAATACAGAGAAGCCTATGGCATGTTTGCAGTAAATGGTATTTTGTTTAATCATGAGTCCGAGCGCCGTGGTGAAACCTTTGTGACCCGTAAGATTACCCTGGCAGCAGGCCGTATCGCAGAAGGCTTACAGGACCATCTGGAGCTTGGCAATATGGACTCTTTACGTGACTGGGGCTATGCCAAGGATTATGTGGAGTGTATGTGGCTGATGCTGCAGCAGGATACTCCCGAGGACTTTGTCATTGCTACCGGTGAGCAGCATACGGTGCGTGATTTTACCGAGAAAGCTTTCGCGGCAAATGGTATTACCCTTCGCTGGGAGGGCACCGGCCTGGAGGAAAAGGGCTATGATGTATCCACCGGCAAGATGCTGGTATGTGTAAATCCTGCATGGTTCCGACCTACGGATGTGGATAATTTGTGGGGAGATCCTACCAAGGCACGTACCGTGCTGGGCTGGAATCCTCAGCAGACCAGCTATGAGGAGCTGGTACGGATTATGGCAGAGCATGACAGAACTTTGGCCCGCCGGGAAGCTGCACTGAAGGCAGCAGGAGTGTAAGTTATGATGGAAAAGAATGCAAAGATATATGTGGCAGGACACCGGGGAATGGTGGGCTCTGCCATTGTGAGATGCCTGGAAAAGCAAGGCTATACCAATATTATTACCCGTACCCATAAGGAACTGGATTTGTGCCGCCAGGAAGCGGTGGAGGCTTTCTTTGCTACGGAACAGCCGGAGTATGTATTTCTGGCAGCAGCCAAGGTGGGCGGTATTATGGCCAATAGTGAAGCTTTGGCAGATTTTATGTATGACAATATGATGCTGGAGATGAATGTGATTCACGCAGCTTGGAAGAACGGCTGTAAGAAATTGCAGTTTCTGGGTTCCTCCTGTATTTATCCCCGGATGGCACCTCAGCCCATGAAGGAAAGCTGCCTGCTCACCTCTGAGCTGGAGAAGACCAACGAAGCTTATGCTTTGGCCAAAATCTCCGGTTTGAAGTATTGTGAATTTTTGAACCGTCAGTACGGCACCGATTTTATTTCTGTGATGCCCACCAATTTATACGGTCCCAATGATAATTATCATCCCACCCATAGCCACGTACTTCCTGCACTGATTCGCCGGTTCCATGAGGCCAAGGAGTCCGGTGCGGCATTTGTTACCTGTTGGGGTGACGGCAGTCCCTTGAGAGAGTTCTTGTATGTGGATGATTTGGCAGATTTATGTGTATTTCTGATGAATCATTACAGCGGGGATGAGACGGTAAATGCCGGTACCGGCAAGGAAATCAGCATCAAGGCTTTGACAGAGCTGGTAGCCAAGGTAGTGGGCTATGATGGAGAAATCCGCTGGGATACCTCCAAACCCAACGGTACCCCACGTAAGCTCCTTGATGTGAGCAAGAGTGCAGCCCTGGGCTGGTCCTACAAAACAGAATTAGAAGATGGTATCCGCTTAGCTTATGAGGATTTTTTAAATAATCCCGTGAGAGCGGAGAGATAAAAAGCGCGGTCATATGACCGCGCTTTTTATTGACATTGGAAAATATGAGCGGTATACTATTAGTAGTAAGGGGAGGTGATCACTTGTGTGATTATGCAACAAACGAGGAAATAGGCTTATTTCTGGAAAAGGCGAAGGAGCTTATTTCAAGGGGGAGATACGATTTTGTTCCGCGGCACAAAAATATGCAGTCATTGGCAGCACATGGATTGACTATTCGAGATGCAAAAGAGGAATTGTTAGATTTACGAAATGGTGACTACTATAAAGGTCCTAAGCAGGATTTCGATAGACCGGGTGTAATTTGGGAATTTAGAAGGGACATTTCCGGTGTGAGATTTTATATTAAAGTGAAGATTGTAATGGAAAATGGAAGCGATATTTTAAAGTGTTTAGGATTTCATAAAGATGATTTTGAATAGTAGGCTTCAGAGGTGAAAGATGAGAAAATATTGTGAAGAGTGTGGAAGAGAAGTAGAAACAAAGATAGTGAGTCGCCAAGAGACATATATGGTATGTGGAGAGACGGTAGAAGTAAATGCACAGATAAAGGTTTGCGTAAATTGTGGTGAAGACTTTTATGATGAAGAATTGGACGAAATTACTTTATTAAAGGCTTATAATATTTATCGTCAGAGACATAAATTGTTATTGCCGGAAGAGATTAAAGAAATTCGTGAGCAATATAAATTGAGTCAGCGGAGTTTTGCTAAATTGTTGAATTGGGGGGATAAGACGATTCACCGGTATGAAAATGGTTCCATACAAGATAAAGCACATAATAGTCTTCTGTGTTTTTTGCGGGTACCACAAAATATGAGATGCTATTTGAGTGATAATGAGGTGAATATTTCTACAAAGCAAAAAAAAGAATTGCTGGAAACGGTTGATGAACTGGAAAGTAGTGTGAAAATTAGTTTCACAAGTAAATTGGTAGATGTGTATTGGGAAAAGGAACCCAGCATAAGGAATGGGTATAAACGTTTTGACTTTGATAAATTTGCAGCTATGGTACAGTACTTTATAGAACGTGCTGATGAAATGCTTAAGGTCAAGTTGATGAAGCTCCTTAATTATGCGGATATGATTTTTTACAAAGAAAACGGTGTTTCTATTTCCGGGCTACAATATATACATTTACCCTTCGGTCCCGTACCACAGCATTATGAGATGTTGTTCGGCATGCTGGAGGCAGAGAATTTGATTTCAATAGATGTGCAGTTTGATAACGGTTATGAAAAGCATAGGGTGTTATCTGCTGAAAAGAAAGATGTGTGCTTATCTGAAGAGGAAAAAGAGGTGCTCGAGCGTGTTTTTCTCAAGTTTGAAAACTTTGGATCTGTGGAAATATCAAATTATTCTCATCGGGAAAAAGGTTATCAGGAAACAAAGCAAGGAGAAGTAATTCCGTATAGCTACGCCAAGGATATGAAGTTATGATATAAAAGTAAGGTGCCGGATGTTGGTTTAACATCCGGCATCGTTTTTGTAGCTATATTTAGAATTTAAAGGTATCCCGGATACCCAGCCACCTCTGATCCTTATCGCTAAGGTTCAGTGCAGTACCGTCTGCCAAGGTATAGCCTTCTGCACCGGCAGTACCCTGGTACGTACCCTGAAGTCCGGGCCAATCGATGCCGATGGCGGGATCATTCCATGCCAGGCCGCCTTCATCGCCGGGATGATAGAAGTCCGTACATTTGTAGCAAAATTCTGCCACCTCGGACAATACCAGGAAACCATGGGCAAAGCCCTGAGGAATGTAGAACTGTTTTTTATTTTCCTCTGTCAGTTCCACACCAAACCATTTTCCGTAGGTCTTGCTATTGCTACGCAGGTCCACTGCTACGTCAAACACGGAGCCCTTGATGACTCTTACCAGCTTGCCTTGGGGGAACTCTTTCTGGAAATGCAGGCCTCTTAAGACGCCTTTTACGGAGCAGGATTGATTATCCTGTACAAATACCATGTCAAGGCCTGCTTCTTCCATATCTCTCTGATTGTAAGTCTCCATGAAGTAACCACGGTTATCCCCATGCACTGCAGGCTGGATGATACACAGGCCTTCAATACCGCCTACATTTTTTTCTACTTGTATTTGTCCCATATTTTCATCCCAAAGTTTCTAAGTCAAACTTTACTTCCTTTCTTAATATAATTGTGGATACCTATTCCCATAATTCATGGATATGGGCAATCACCTAAC
>JAFUKS010000177.1 GCA_017473445.1 Lachnospiraceae bacterium | reverse complement strand
GAAGAAAACATCATGCTCTCCCTGTATGCACAAACTATTTCCAAGGCAAAATGTGTTACCAAAATTGACAAGACCAATTTCAGCAGTGTATTAAATCACCTGCGCCTGGATACCATTACCTACCCCCGCTTGCTCACTGCGGATACCATTACAAAGTTTGTCCGTTCCATGGAGGCCTCTCTGAACAGTAATGTGGAAAACCTCTATCGTCTGGAGGAGGGCCGGGCCGAGGTATTGGAATTTTATCTTAAGGAATCCTCCGCTGTTACGGATATTCCTTTGGAGAAACTACGCATTAAGAAAAATATTCTTATCTGTTGCATTACCAGAGGGACTCAATTTATTATTCCGGGCGGTCAGGATGAAATGAAAATCGGTGATTTGGTTGTAGTAGTAACCACCAACTTTAGATTAAACGATATTAATGATATTCTGGAGAAATAAGAAAGGATTCAACAACTATGAACTTAGGAATCGTTAGATATATTATTAGCTGGGTTCTGAAATTTGAAGCCGCATTTCTGCTCCTTCCCAGTCTTACCGGTTTCATCTATCTGGAATGGAAAGATGCTCTGGTATACCTAGGTGTTGCACTCCTATGCTTTCTTGTGGGTTTTACATTAGGCATCAAAAAACCCAAACACAGAGAATTATATACTCGAGAGGGATTTGCCAGTGTGGCTTTAAGTTGGACAATCATGAGTTTGTTCGGTGCCCTTCCCTTTGTTTTAACAGGTGATATTCCCAATTATGTGGATGCATTGTTTGAAACCATTTCCGGTTTTACTACCACCGGAGCAAGTATTCTAAATGATGTAGAAGCATTATCCCGGGCCAATCTATTCTGGCGAAGCTTTACCCACTGGATTGGCGGCATGGGCGTATTTGTATTTATTATGGCAATCCTTCCCTTAATGGGTGGCTCTTCCTTCAACCTAATGAAAGCAGAGAGCCCCGGTCCCAGTGTAGACAAACTGGTTCCTAAAATCAAGGATTCTGCCAAAATTCTATATTCCATTTATATTGGGATTACGCTTCTGATGATTGTAATATTACTACTCTGCGGAATGCCCCTGTTTGACACTTTGACTACCACCTTTGGTACTGTGGGTACCGGTGGATTCGGTATTATGAATGATAGTCTGACAGGCTATTCCTCCACCATACAAATTGTTGTTACTGTCTTCATGATTTTAAGCGGTATTAACTATACTGTCTATTTCTGCCTATTACTGAGAAACTTTAAGCAGGCCTTTATCATAGAAGAGGTACGTTGGTATCTGGGGATTATTCTGGCAAGTGTAAGTATTATTACCATCAATATCAGTTCCCTTTACGGAAATATGGCCACCTCCCTGAAACATGCTTTTTTCCAGGTGGGCTCCATTATTACCACTACAGGATTTGCCACGGCGGATTTTGACAGCTGGCCTGAATTATCCAAAAATATACTTGTATTGCTGATGTTTATCGGCGCTTGCTCCGGTAGTACCGGCGGTGGCATCAAGGTTTCTCGTATTGTAATTCTTTTCAAAGCAATACACAAAGAATTGCATATGATGATCCATCCCCGGATGGTTAAGAAGATTCGTATGGATGGTCGTGCCATTGCCCATGAAACCCTGCGTTCCACCAATGTATTTATATCTGTTTATTTAGTTATTTTATTACTTTCCACGCTGCTTATCAGCGTAGACAACTTTGGCTTTACCACAAACTTTACCTCCGTTGTAGCCACATTAAATAATATCGGCCCCGGATTAGATATGGTAGGGCCCACATGTAACTTCTCTATTTTCAGTCCGTTCTCCAAATGTGTACTGATGTTTGATATGCTGGCCGGTAGATTGGAATTATTCCCTATGTTGATTCTATTCCTGCCTGCATGCTGGAAGAAGCATTAAAAAAGGGTATCCCCCAAGTCATTCTGACTTTTGGGATACCCTCTCTTATTTTGAGGGACTCTCTATTTACTTTTGGTACTACTGTCTGTGGTATTTTGAGAACTGCTCTCTCCCGACGCGTCCGTACTTCCCGAAGTACTTTCATTACTACTTTCTGTGGTACTTGTAGAACTCTCATCCGCGGAGGTGTTGTCGGTACTGCTTGTGGAAGTACTGTCCGTAGAATCAGAACTGCTTTCCTCCTCTTCGGAGCTGCTCTCTTCCGTAGCAGGTTCCGGATCATTCCATACGGAAATATTATGATACAATCGATAATATCCGCCTCCCAGTCGTTGCACCTGCAATTGAATGGCAAAATGCTCTGCATCCAATTCCTTCAGCACTTCCCTCACATACTTTTCGTTATAGGAATCATCAATATAATCTGCTTCAATACGGGTCCAAAGGCTTTCCGGAACCACATTGGTAAATGAATTCTTGCCGATTCCGGCAGCCTTCATCTGCTTCTTACAATCGTCATAATACTCTTGTAAGGTAGCACGTACATCCTCTTCCTTAATACCTGCATCATCCAGATTTTGCTGTTTTTTCTCCTCGTCGGTCAGTTCTTCCTCCTCGTATCGGTCCCCACCCAGTAAGGATTCTCCTGTTACAGGATTCAGATTTTTACTGTTTACACAAGCAGGTAAATATACGGAAAGACCTGTTCTCATATGGCTGTCAGACAGTGCAACATCGGATTGATTATAATAATCCAGAGTGCTGGGATTGGTATCATCCCATGTAACATCCACATTGTAATACTGGTCCCCCTGCTTCACAATATTCCAAGCATGGTCCATTCCGGAAAAACCGGTACAGTAATAACAAGGAACTCCCAGCTGCTGCATAATATACTGAAAAGCCCTGGAATAACCGGCACATACACTTAACCCGTTTACCAGAGCACTATAGGCACTCTGATTCATTACAGCCGTAGTATCATAATTTACCTTGCTGACCAACTGGTCATGGACATATTTTTCTCTTGCATAATTGCTTTCCAGCGCCATAGCACCTTTTACTATCTTGTCAGCCTTGGCCTGAAAATCTGCCTTTGCAGTATCTGCATATCCTGCGGTTTCATTAAAGGAAAGCTGTATCTCCACACATTTACCACTGGCCAGATACTTACAGGTATAGCTTCCATCCAACCAGAACAGCTCCGGATGGTCGTTGTAGACTGCCTCGTAAACATTTTTCAATTGATTAATATCTGTGGACACAATGGGCGAAAAATTACTGCTTAAAGCCAATGCATTGGCATAAATCTGTGCATATAATTCCTTCATGGTGCCTTCCAGCATACCATAATAGGGATATATTTGTGTACTGAACGTAAGACCGCTGCCGCTCTCTCCCGTAGTGGGCTGCCCTACAATTTCCTCCACCTGTACATTATCCGTCCGAATGCTTTCATAGCCGCTCATACCGATTACTGATACAGGAGTACTGATATTCTGCTTGGAAGGCAGGACATATACACCTTCCCCCTTCAGCAATAATACATCCGCATTCAGACCGGCATCCTGATTCACCGGATATTCTACTATAAAATCTTCCAAAACACCTTCCTGGGTCTGATTTCCATACAACTTATCGGACAACTCCTCTGTCATAGAAGGATTAAATGCGTAAATCAATGTCACCACACAGGCAATCATCAGAACACCGCACAATAAGTAAAAGAAATATTTAATCAGTTTCAAAATCATTCTCCTCTTTTACAGGTTCATATTTTTCCATCAGCCATTCTTCCACCCTGATCAGATTTTCATCAGAATGTTCTACTTCCCGGGCATAACAATAAGCCAGACGAACCCAATCCGCCTTCTCTATTGTTTTATCGGCAATATTCCAGCTACACATTACTGCATTTTCAAAAAATACTGCGGAAAAAACCGCTAAAGCTACCTTACTAAATACCATATCATCATATACTGCACCACAAAAATAAGTATACAAGAAGAAGGATACAATATTCTCCTGATAACTTTCCAGTGTTGCCTTCCCCTCCCCCATGAAAGCATCAAAGGCATTTCGCAGTTCCTTATATTTTCCCCCATCAAAGGATATCAGTTGTTCCCGACACTGTTCCAAAACCTGTGTCCACTGGGGTCGCAAACGTTCCAAATCCTCCATCAGACCAAGTCCCTGCTCCAGGGCTTCGTTAAAAACCGCTCCTTCCGGGCTCAGTAAACGGCCCATATAAGTACCTGCCAGCCGGATACGTGCTCTTTTCGCTAGTGCCGCCGGATTCTTTAGGGCCGCAGTGTATTCTTCCAACAACTCATACCCTGTCAAACACTCTCCCTCATCCACCAGTTTCTGCATATCGCCGGACAGTTCTACCAGAATCCGCAAACGATCTTTCAAAGGCAGCTTTAATCCCAATATCTGCCAAAATACAGCTCTGGTCTCTTCCAGCACTCCGAACAAAGCATAATCAAACTCCTCAAATTCCTCTGCCAGCGGGTCCTCCTGTTCATCCTCCTCTTCCAAAAGATTCCAAAGTCCTTTTTGTCCCAGAATCATTTGGGCCGCCACCGGACAGGATAACGACAGTGAATATTCCCTCAGTCCGTCAAATTCCTCAATGTGTCTGGGATAACGGGCACAGGTCTCACACAGATATTCCGGGCCCTTTTCCAGAATTAAATCACATAGATTATTTTCATTTAAAAAAGCACATCGGCCGGCACATTGACAAAAACTCATTTCCCCAGGTTCCAGAGATTCCTTCATACGTTTACCAAAGTCTCCATCCAATTCCAGATACTTTTTGTAGCTGTCCTCATCAATTACAATCTGCCAGCCTTCACAACAGGTATCCGGACATTTATCTGCCACGCAGGAAAAATCGTCATAATAATCAGGCTTTACATATCTCATAGATCTTCCTGCTCCATTTCTTTCAATAATTGCACTCTCTTGGTTACCATCATTGCGAGGACTTGCTTGCAGCCATTCTGGTCACGGTGCATGACAGCATCCCGCAGCTGTATCAGATGTCTGTCAAATACCGTAAACTCCAATTCCTTGCACTTTTGCTGCATGTTTCTGATACCCATGCACATTCCCTGCCAATTTTGTCCCTGTATCTGATGACCAAGGCGCATAAATACAGGACTTTTCAAAAAATCTATAATTTGTTTCTTCTGTTCCATTACTTCTTCCTTTTTGGGAAAATTTATTTCTCTTGTTTTACAATACACCAAAAGTAAGGTATAATCAATTTCAAAGCTATATTTTTCATAAGATACGAAAGAGGTTTATCATGTTTGCTACTCTTAAACACAAATGGGAAACCACCCCCTTTTATCCGAAAATTTTTCGGCTGGTGCTTCCCATTATTATACAAAATCTGCTCAGTGCGGCAGTAAGCTCTGCGGATATTGTAATGCTGAACTTCTTGGGCGAGGATGCCCAGTCAGCCATATCTGCAGTCTCCCTGGCCACCCAGTATTCCAATGTACTGTTCTCCGTATATTTTGGCTTAGGTACCGGCGTTACCATGCTTTGTGCACAGTACTATGGCAAGGAAGATTTTTCCGCCATCCGTGTGATACAGGGCATCGCATTACGGATTTCCTTAATAATTACCATCCTTTTAGCAGGCTTTTCTCTTCTTTTTCCGGAAGTATTGATGGGGATATTTACCACCGATTCGGATTTGATTACTGTAGGTGCCGGTTACCTGCGTGTAATAAGCATTGCTTATTTGTGCTGGGGTATTTCAGAGGTCTATCTGGCTTCCTTACGTAGTATCGGTAAGGTAGCCATCAGTACCGGACTGAATATGATGGCCTTTGGTTTAAATATTCTTCTGAACGCAGTTTTCATTTTCGGTCTCTTCGGTGCCCCTCAGTTAGGTGCTACAGGTGTTGCTCTGGCCACCTCCCTCTCCCGACTGGTAGAGCTGGTGGGCTGTTTTATGGTATCTGCCTTCCAGAAAGAAATAAAGTTACAGCTCCGAATGATATTCGTGCGCAACAAGCTCCTATTTAAGGATTTTGTACGCATGTCCCTGCCCGCTCTGGCAAATGACGTAATTTGGGGGCTTGCCTTTTCTACCTACTCCGTTATTATCGGTCATTTGGGTTCCGATGCCGTAGCCGCCAATGCCTTTGTGATTGTAGCCCGCAATTTTGGTACCATTTTATGTTATGGTATGGCCAGCGCCGGCTCCATACTACTGGGAAACGAGATTGGCGAAAACAAATTGGAGGAAGCCCGCAGGGATGCCAGTCGTTTAATGAAGCTGACCTTAATCAGCTCCGTTATCGGCGGTCTCATCATTTTGGCCGCTACCCCTTTTATTCTTACCTACGCGGATATTTCAGACACCGCCAAGCACTATCTGAAATACATGCTGCTGATTAACACCTACTATGTTACCGGCACTGCTGTAAATACCACCCTGATTGCCGGAGTATTCCGGGCCGGTGGTGACAGCCGTTTCGGATTTTTCTGCGATACCATTGATATGTGGTTTTATGCAGTACCCTTGGGCTTCATTGCAGCCTTTATACTGGATTTACCGGTTTTGGTCGTAT